>NZ_JBQFPG010000008.1:0-186951 GCF_056534355.1 Ruegeria sp. D7 | reverse complement strand
CAATCTCTCCGACCTCGGCGTCACCAAAGCCGCCATCCCCGAACTGGTCCAAGGCGCAATCATCGACCCCTCATGCGGAGGGAATCCGATCGAATTGACCGAAGAAAACCTGACAACGCTCTTCAACGCAGCACACTAACAGGCTTGCCGAACCGATCCCTCACCTCTCATACTGGACAGAGGTGAGGGAGATTTTCATGACAAAAGAGATTGTTCTGATCCACGGTGCTTTTGCCGGGCCGTGGTGTATGGAGGATTATGCGGGCTTCTTTCGTGCACGTGGCTGGACGGTGCATACGCCCGCGCTACGCTACCATGGTGGCGACCCCAAGGCAGATCCCGATCCCGGCCTCACCGACACAAGCGTCCTAGATTACGCCAATGACATTTCGGACTTCGTGCAGGGGTTGGATAGCGAACCCGTGCTTCTGGGCCATGCGATTGCGGGGGTAGTGGCGCAGAAGGTGGCGTCTCGGGGGTTGGCCAGCGCAATTGTCCTGATCAACCCAAACGCGGCTTGGGGCACATTGCCGGAAACCGACGACGAACGCGCTGTGCCGCGCGCGTTGATGGAGGGTGGGGCGTTCTGGAAACAGCCCATGCGCGTCGATTTCGAACTGATGGCCCCTTTTGCGCTTAACAAGATGCCCGAGGCGCAGCAGCACGAAGTGTTCGACCAGCTTGGCCCCGAAAGCGGGCGGGTGATGTTCGAGATGTTCTTTTGGATGTTCGATGACCACCACGCGATGAAAGTGGATATCGACAAGGTCGACTGTCCGGTGCTGATCGTTTCAGGTACCGAGGACCGGGCCGTAAACCCCAATACCTGCCGTGCGCTGGCGAAGCTTTACGGAGACCGCGCGACCTTTCTGCCCGTCGAGAACCACGCGCATTTTCTGTTCATGGAACCGGGCTGGGAACGGCCAGCCGAACAGATCGCCGACTGGTTGGATCAGAATGTTGGGTAGTGGGCTAGGATGGGGTTTCACCCCATCGCCCCCATTCCGTTTTAATGGGTTGGAAACCCATCCTACGTCAGTTGTTGGTTTGAAACGTGCTCTGCGGTTTCCACGTCAGGGAACCATCATCATTGCGATGACACCGCAGCAACCGTTCCTCGCGCGTGCTGATGGTTGAGGTGACGGTATTGTCACCAGTCAGCAGAATGAAGGCGTCTGGCGAATAGGCCATGCCGTCATAGTAGCAAAACCGCGTCTCGGCCCCGTCCGGAATGGGCGATGCGGTGCTGAGCATCTGCTGCGCGGGGGCTGCCGTGGCCAGCAGGGTCAGGGCCAGCCCTAGGGTTAGTGATTTCATGTCGTCCTCCCGTTCGAAATTTATGTTCGTTCAAATTGGGTCTTGGACGCTCGGAACCTCAAATGTCGTTCTTGGATGACGGATTGAGGGTAAGTGTGAACGGGATCAACGGGTTAGGCAAGGGGTTTGCGGTGTGCCGGGCTATAACCCGGCCTACGGGGTGTGGGATCGTCCCGCACTATCCATCCAATGCTTGATGCTAAGCATCAAGCACGCGCCCGACCCGCCCCCATGGTCGGGTGCGTTCCACACCCATCCCATGCTTGCTATTCGTTAAAGAATGGGGTGAGCGTATTTGTTTGAATACGCTCCTGAGATCTGAGTTTGGATTCACATTCGATTGTGATATTTTCAGAAGCGTGTTTGTACTCTTCTATTGGAATTCCAAAAAGCCTGCGTAGAAAAGGATCTAGTTTTTTCGGAAGATATGTCACTACTATTGGTACCAGCCCAACGACCATGAAGAATGGGACAAAATCGATCAGTGATCGGCTACCAGAGCCATCAGATTCCGAATTGGCAATTGAGGAAAGATATTGAAAAGAAAAGATTAAGAATACGAAAAGTAGGAAAATACCGAACAATCCTAGTTGCCAACTATCTGATGGCCGGACAAATGTCTTAGCTTCCAAATTTGGTAAGTTCTTTAAGTCTCCGCGCAGTTCTTTTTGGAACGCGCTATCGTGCGCTAAATAGATTGTGAGAGAGGCTCCACGAGGAATGTAGACATTGTACAAAGATATTGCATCATCTCGCTCTTGCAACACTGCATGAGAACCGTTGTTGCTATCAACAACTAGGTTTGAGAACACCGTATTTGTGTTCTTTTTGAGAATTTCGATGGGTTTAGCAAAATCTTGGTCTGTTAAGCTTACGTCTGTGTTGTTCACCAACGTTATTACGTCGGTTACCAAGCTATTGCCTTCCGAACTGCCTTTTGAGACTGAGACAGAGAAACCGTCAGGCAACTCGGCAGCAACTCTCTCTTTTCTTACCCATTGAAAGAATAACTTCTTCTTAGCCCTCTCTCTGCGACTTTTGACCCAGAAAAATGCACCAATGATTGAGATAGCACTAGCTACGCCGTTGATGTAGTCGCTGTTGCTTGAGTAGAGAGAGGAAAGAAACTCAAACATCCAACTCCTCCACAAACCGCGCGTTCTCCTGAATGTATTGGAACCGCAGTTCGGGTTTTTTGCCCATCAGGCGCTCTACCAGGTCGCCGGTCTCGCCGGGTTCGTCCTCGTCGATGGTGACACGGATCAGTTTGCGCGAGGCCGGGTCCATCGTGGTCTCTTTCAGGTCCTTGGCGTCCATCTCGCCCAGACCCTTGAAGCGCGAGACGTCGATTTTGCCTTTGCCACCCAGTCCTTTTTCCAGCCACTCGTCACGCTCTGCCTCGTCCAGACAATAGACGCGTTTGGCGCCTTGGGTCAGGCGATAGAGGGGCGGGCAGGCCAGATACAAGTGGCCCGCGTCGATCATTGGGCGCATCTGCGTGAAGAAGAATGTCATCAGCAGCGAGGCGATATGCGCCCCGTCCACATCCGCGTCGGTCATGATGATAATCTTGTCATAACGCAGGTCGTCGACGTTGAACTTGGTGCCAAGCCCCACACCCAGCGCTTGGGTCAGGTCGTTGATTTCGGCATTGGTACCCAGCTTGGAACTGGCCGCGCCCAGCACGTTCAGAATCTTGCCGCGCAGGGGCAGCAGGGCCTGTGTTTTGCGGTCACGGCCCATTTTGGCGGAGCCACCGGCCGAGTCGCCCTCGACGATGAATAATTCCGTGCCGTCCCGTGTTGAACTACTACAGTCCACCAACTTGCCGGGGAGACGAAGTTTCTTAGTGGCGGACTTGCGTTGTGTTTCCTTCTCGGCCCGTCGGCGCAGGCGTTCTTCGGCCCTCAGGATGAGGAAGTCGAGGATCGCCCCGGCGGATTTCGTATCAGCCGCCAGCCAGTTATCGAAATGGTCGCGGACCGAGTTTTCGACCAGCCGCTGCGCCTCGACTGTGGCGAGGCGGTCTTTGGTTTGGCCGACGAATTCCGGTTCCGAGATAAAGCAGGACACCAGCGCGCAGCCGCCGGTGATCAGGTCGTCACGGGTGATCTGACCTGCTTTCTTGTTATTGATCAGCTCGCCATAGGCCTTGATCCCCTTGAGGACCGCAGCCCAGAAACCCGCCACATGTGTGCCGCCTTCGGGGGTGGGGACGGTGTTACAGTAGGACTGGATGAACCCGTCGCGCGAAGGTGTCCAATTGATCGCCCATTCGACTTTGCCGGGGGTGCCGAACTTCTCGTTAAAGTCCACGGTGCCGGCAAAGGGCTGCTCGGCATAGGTCGACGAGCCGTTCATCGTCTCCTTCAGATAGTCCGACAGGCCGCCGGGGAAGTGGAAGGTGGCCTCGGTCGGGGTTTCACCGTCGTCGATGGCGGATTTCCAGCGGATTTCCACGCCAGAGAACAGGTAGGCCTTTGAACGGATGGATTTGAATAGGCGCGCGGGTTTGAATTTGTGGTGGCCGAAGATGTCCGCGTCGGCGTGGAACGTGACGGTTGTACCGCGCCGGTTGGGCGCTGCGCCTACTTTTTCCACCGGTCCTAGAGGGATACCGCGCGAGAAGCGTTGTTCGAATAGCTGCTTGTCGCGTGCCACCTGCACGACCATCGAATCCGACAAGGCATTCACCACCGATGCACCCACACCGTGCAGACCGCCCGAAGTCTGATACGCCTTGCCCGAGAATTTACCGCCTGCGTGCAGGGTACACAGGATCACCTCCAGTGCCGACTTGTCGGGAAACTTGGGGTGCGGATCGATCGGAATACCGCGCCCGTTGTCGCGCACGGTCAGGGCGTAATCTGCGTGCAGTTCGACCTCTATCCGGTTGGCATGGCCCGCAACAGCTTCGTCCATTGAGTTGTCGAGTATCTCGGCCACCATATGGTGCAATGCACGCTCATCCGTGCCGCCAATATACATGCCGGGGCGTTTGCGGACCGGTTCCAGACCTTCCAGCACCTCGATGGACGAGGCGTCGTAAGCGGTCGTTGTTTCTGGCGTCAACAGATCGTCGGGCATGGGTGCTGCTCTTGTTTTTGAGTTTCCCCCATTATGGCAGGTGATGTGGTCCGGGGGAAGAGGGGCGCGAGGTGTTGTATCCGGTTTGTCGGGGCCAACGGAACCGGAGCAATATTCAGCGCTGTATTGCAGCGCGTTTACAATGACAGCCAGAGAGTTTTGTCTTTAAAGCCACCTCGAACAAGAGAACTTTCCCCAAGCACATCCGAATATTCGTCATCCCAATCACGGAACCGGTCATTTGTGACGATAGCAGCACCGAGATCCCGCGCTACCTAAAGGACCAGCGGGTCGGCAGGAGTACCCTATGGCGCAACCATCACGTGGCTGCGTGGCGACCCAAGCAAAGCCGCAATGGAACTGTCGTTCATATAGCGATTTGAGATTTTGTATCCTACATTGGCATCAAAGACGACGCCCGGTGTCCGCCCCTTTGTCTTCAACTCGTCGACAACCTCGCGCACTGAGACGATATTAGGAACACCGCCTTTCCAGTGCAAAACACTTGATCCATCGACGACAGCCCAGTTTTTTGAAGTATTGAGCGGGCGTAGCCTTTTTCCGAACAGTAGCAGCAAACTTGCCAATGCGCACGGACCTGTCAGCAATAACCAATCTGAGAACGCTGGATTGAACATAGCTATAGCAGAGCCAAAACAAGACAGGGCAAAAATACAGATGAGAGGGCGCACAGTTGAAAAGTCTTTGGTCAGAAAGTTGTTTCACTAGGGACGTAGCAGACAGTAAGGGTAGCTGCCCAGCATATATCAGTTATGCAAAACAGATTGTTATTAAACCGCGAGCTTTCCAAGGTCTCGTCATATTTCGAAATCACGTTTAGGCTTTGTTCCGGAAGCAGAAATCAGGGGAGCAGAAGAATTGAGTTGGATCAGAACCATTCCACTCGAAGAGGCTACGGGAAAGCTGAGGAGGCTTTATGAACGGGTTACCGGGCCGGACAACAATGTAGACAACATCATGATGGCGCACAGCCTGCGGCCGCATTCGATGGAAGGCCATATGGCGATGTACAAGGCGGTGCTGCATCACTCGGGCAACAAGATACCGAAATGGTTTCTTGAGGTGTTGGGCGTGTGGGTCAGCTCTCTGAACCGGTGCGGGTATTGCGTAGAACATCACTTTTCCGGATTGCAGCGGTTGCTGCAGGATGAGGTGCGCGGCAATGCGATCCGTGCGGCGATTGAGGCGCGTGATCCGGCCTCGGCCCCGCTAGACGCGGCACAGGTCGAAGCGATGAGATATGCGCGCAAGCTGACCGACGCACCCGGTGATCTGACTGAGGCGGATGTGATCGCTCTGCGAGAGGCGGGGTGGGAAGATGGCGAGATTCTGGAGATCAATCAGGTGTGTTCTTATTTCTCCTATGCGAACAGAACCGTTTTGGGTTTGGGGTGTTCGACTGACGGAGACGTTTTGGGCTTGTCGCCGAACAACTCGGACAATCCTAATGATTGGGGACATCGGTAAGTGCGGGGCTGGCCGCTCCCCCCTATGTATTTTGGGGTCATGTAAAGAACGGGCATAGGCTTGTTCTTTGACGCCCCGATAAAACCTATGTCAATTTGACACCAATCAAAGCGCGCCGTGTGACAATCGGCTAAGCATCTCCTCGACAGTGAAACCGAGGAGAACATGTATGGATGCGGCACCCCAGATCAAACAAAAATCATCTCAGATCAAAGCTGTAACTGACCTGAAGGCGGATGCCTCGGCACCAACATCCGAGAAAATCCGGCAAGCTTTTGAGAGCGGCAAGTACCCCTATGGCCGCAAGATGGCACGCAAGGATTACGAGGCGCAAAAGGCCGAGCTGCAGGCAGAGTTGCTGAAGGTTCAATTGTGGGCGCAGGAGACTGGGCAGCGGTTTGTGCTGTTGTTCGAGGGCCGCGACGCCGCCGGCAAGGGTGGGACCATCAAGCGGTTCATGGAGCATCTGAACCCGCGTCAGGCGCGTGTGGTCGCATTGAACAAGCCGACGGATGAGGAGAAGGGGCAGTGGTATTACCAGCGTTATGTGCAGCAGCTGCCCACCGTGGGCGAGATGGTGTTTTATGATCGGTCCTGGTACAACCGTGCGGGCGTCGAGCGGGTGATGGGCTTCTGCTCACCCAATGAGTATCTGGAATTCATGCGGCAGACGCCCGAGTTGGAGCGGATGCTGGTGCGCTCGGGCATTCAACTTTATAAGTACTGGTTCTCGGTCACGCAGGAAGAGCAGCAGCGGCGCTTTGGGAGTCGTGAAACTGATCCGTTGAAGCAATGGAAACTGTCACCGATTGACAAGGCTAGCCTGAGCAAATGGGATGACTATACCGAGGCGAAAGAGGCGATGTTCTTCTACACCGACACCGCTGATGCGCCCTGGACGATTGTCAAATCCAACGACAAGAAACGCGCGCGTCTGAACTGCATGCGGCATTTCCTGTCGACGCTGGACTACCCGGACAAAGACCTCAGGATCGTTGGTGAGCCTGATCCGTTGATAGTTGGGCAGGCGCATCACGTAATTCATAACTCGGACCATATTCTGGGGACAGCGCTGCATCCTGACGCGAAGATCGGCTGAAAATCGATAAACTGTAAAGCAGTTGCACCAAAGGTGATGGCTTGCGTCGCTTTGTTCTCGTTAGTCTCATTATGAAATAAGTTTGTTCCGCTCTTGTCTCGGGCAGCGCGCAAGCCTAAGGCTGGCGGAATGAACAAGGTGATGACATATCCCGGCCATTTGCGCGCAATCGCGGTGCTGGGCCTGCCGTTGATTGGCGGGCATCTGGCACAGTATGCGATTGGTTTGACCGATACAGTCATGCTGGGCTGGTACGGTGTCGAGGCGTTGGCTGCCGTGACGCTGGCCAACAGCTATTATTTCGTCCTGTTCCTGTTTGGTGCCGGGTTTGGGTGGGCTGTAATGCCGATGGTAGCGACCGCTGCCGCCGAGGAAAATGAGACCAGCATTCGCCGCTCCACTCGCATGGGTCTGTGGCTATCACTGATCTATGCGACGGTGATGATGCCCCTTTTGTGGTGGTCCCATCCGATCCTGATTGCTTTGAAGCAAGAGCCGCAAGTCGCTGAAACTGCGTCAGTATACCTGCGGGTCGCGGGGTGGGGCTTGTTCCCGGCGCTGTTGGTGATGGTCCTGAAGTCCTATTTGGCCGCGCTTGAGCGGACGCAGATTGTGCTGTGGATCACGATTGTTGCAGCTGTGGTCAATGGCGTGACCAACTATGCGCTGATCTTCGGAAACTGGGGCGCGCCCGAACTTGGGGTGATTGGTGCGGCTATCGCGTCAGTGGTGACGCAGATCGTATCATTGGTGGCGGTCGTGATCTATGCGGTGCGTGCGTTGCCGGAACACAGCTTGTTTCAGCGGTTTTGGCGCCCGGATTGGGAGATGTTCATGAGCGTGCTGCGTTTGGGCGTTCCCATCGGTCTGACG
The DNA here is from genome assembly GCF_056534355.1 of Ruegeria sp. D7. Classification (NCBI taxonomy): domain Bacteria; kingdom Pseudomonadati; phylum Pseudomonadota; class Alphaproteobacteria; order Rhodobacterales; family Roseobacteraceae; genus Ruegeria; species Ruegeria sp. D7. The sequence continues at coordinate 179,087 of NZ_JBQFPG010000008.1, read as the reverse complement.
ACACTGGCGGAGGTGTCGTTGTTCGCGATCTCTGCTGTCATGATGGGCTGGTTGGGTCCAGTGCCGCTGGCAGCTCACGGGATTGCGTTAAACCTCGCCTCGGCGACATTCATGGTTCATTTGGGCCTGTCTAATGTGGCGACTATTCGGGCGGGCAACGCGTTGGGTCGACGGGATCGGGCGCATCTTGAGAAAGGCGCGATTACGGTGACCGGGATGTCGTTGATCGTGTCGGTCTTGACGATTGTTCTATTCCTGACATGCGCTGAGCCCCTGATCTCGCTGTTTATGGAGGCCGATGATCCGCAGCGGCCACAGATTCTGCTAATCGGCACTGGCCTGCTGGCGATGGCTGCTTTGTTCCAGCTGGTCGATGGGGCGCAGGTCATCGCACTAGGCCTGTTGCGAGGTTTGCAGGATGCAAAAATACCGATGGTGATGGCCGCACTCAGCTATTGGGTGATCGGTATCCCCGCTTCGTACTATTTCGGCTTTGTTCAAGGTATGGAGGGGATCGGAGTCTGGCTTGGCCTCGTGATTGGCCTTGCTTGTGCTGCCGTATTGTTGATGGCGCGCTTCTGGCTAAGGTCGGTGCGCGATGTAGGAGAAGTTCCCGCCTAGGGGATCATTCTTTGCTCATCCGGTCGGATTTCTTTCGAACAAGTACCGACCGCAAGTCGTGCATTGCCATCAGCAATGGGTCGGTCACGTCCTCTAATTGCGCATCCGTTGCTTTAGACTGGGCCCATTGCGTGGTCAGATTCAGGTAGTCAACCGCACGGTGTATATCATCCATATCGCGGCGGGATAGCAGGGCTTTGCGCTCTTCCATCCAGCGCGCGATTTCATCGTTGTCGGCGTCGCTTAGTACACGCTGGCCCTGCGGTTTGACCTCGCCATTGCGGATGTTGATGACCGCGATCTGTTCCATCTCGATCCGGCGATGGCGATTTTCCGTGTCGATCCTGAACACCGCTGCCCCATTTTCGCGCACGCGGAAATAGTATTCAGGCAGGGCTGTGGACATAACAAACTCCGGTATCAGGTGAGCGCGGCGCAAAAACGTTGGATGCGTGTGCAGGCTTCAGTCAGGGCTTCATCAGAGGTCGCATAGCTGACGCGGAAATTGGGCGACAGACCAAAAGCTGCGCCAAACACCACCGCCACGTCGGCCTCTTCCAGCAGGGCGATTGCGAAGGTTTCGTCCGAATCTATCACGGTGCCCGCGGGTGTGGTTTTCCCGATCAAGCCTGCAATTGATGGATAGACGTAGAACGCGCCTTCGGGTGTCGGGCACGAGATACCGTCGATTTGGCTGAGCATGTCGACGACCAGATCGCGACGGCGTTTGAAGATCTCATTATTCGGCGCAAGAAATGCTTGAGTTCCATTCAGAGCCTCGACTGCTGCCCATTGGCTGACCGAACTGGGATTCGAAGTTGATTGAGATTGCACCTTGCGCATCGCGGCGATCAACTCGACCGGGCCTGCCGCATAGCCAATACGCCAACCGGTCATGGCATAGGCTTTGGAGACGCCATTGCAGGTCAGCGTCCGATCATAAAGTCTCGGTTCCACCTGTGCGGGCGTGCAGAACTCGAACCCGTCATAGGCCAGGTGCTCATACATATCATCGGTCATCACCCAGACATGCGGATGTCGCATCAGGACATCAGTCAGTTCTTTTAGTTCAGAACGGCTATAGCCCGCCCCGGTGGGATTCGAGGGTGAGTTGAAGATGAACCATTTCGTTTTAGGTGTGATTGCGGCTTCCAGTTGATCCGCTGTCAGTTTGAAATTGGTCTGCAGCGAAGTCTCGACGATCACTGGTGTGCCACCGGCCAGTAACACCATGTCCGGGTAGCTGACCCAATAGGGCGCGGGGATGAGGACCTCATCGCCCTCGTTCAGCGTAGCCATCAGCGCGTTGTAAAGCGTCTGCTTACCCCCGGTCCCGACCGAGACCTGAGCGGGCGTATAGTCCAATCCGTGGTCACGCTTCATCTTGGCGCAGACCGCCTGTTTCAGCTCGGGGATGCCGTCCGGAGCAGTGTATTTGGTCTTGCCCGCAGCGATGGCGGCCACGGCGGCGTCCTTGATGTTCTGCGGCGTGTCGAAATCGGGCTCGCCTGCGCTCAGCCCGATCACATCGCGCCCGGCGGCCTTCAGCTCGGCTGCTTTGGACGTCATCGCGATGGTGGGCGAGGGTTTTACGCGTGACAGTGTCGCAGACAGGAAACTCATGGTCGGCCTCGGTTTGTATGTTCAGCCCGACTGTCATAGGGTGCGCCGAAATAACGATCAAGCCAATTGAGTTTTACCCTTTGGAGACCCCGATGAACGACGAAACAGACTGGTTCGGACCGGACACCGCAACCTTCGGGGATCGCGTTGCTGGCGCACGCGAAGCCGCAGGTATGACGCAGACCCAATTGGCTCGCAGGCTTGGTGTCAAAAAAGCCACGATCACCTCGTGGGAAGATGATTTGTCGGAACCCCGCGCGAACAAGCTGTCGATGATGGCGGGGCTACTGAATGTCTCGATCATGTGGCTTCTGACGGGCGAGGGCGACGGCATGGACGAAACAAGCCTGCATGGCGATACGGACTCGGAATTGCGCGATCTTGTTGCAGAGCTCCGCACGATCCGAGGTGAGATGCGAGCCAACTCCGAGCGTCTGGCTCGCGTCGAAAAAGCGCTGCGTCTGAAATTGGAACGCAATCAATGACCGAGCCGCGCGAGACCCGGATCAAGCGCATGAAAATGCGTTCGATGCGGCGGGGCATCAAAGAGATGGATTTGATCCTGGCGGCATATGCCGATCGCAATCTGTCTTCGATGGACGAGGCGGGATTGGACACATATGATGCCTTGCTGCATGAAAATGATCAGGACCTTTATCAATGGGTCACTGGTCAGGCCAGCCCGCCGGAACCACTGGCCGAATTGATCGCGGATATCGCGCAAACCTTTCAAAAATAAGCAATCATCAGGCTTAACCGATTTTTCGGGAATTCGCGTCATGTTTTCAGAAACAGCGCGATGAATCGGAGGATTGAATGAGTATGGAGTTAAAGGTCACCGCGCCCGGGACCAAGGGGTTCATGACGAGCTATCTTGAGGCGTTGGCGCTGGTCGAGCGTCTGCATCGCTTGCTTCTGGACGTCATCAAGGATGAATTCGAGCGTGTCGGCGTACTTGAGATCAACGCGGTGCAGGCCCTGCTGTTGTTCAACATAGGCGACCATGAAGTAACCGCCGGAGAGTTGAAGAGCCGTGGTTACTATCAAGGCAGCAATGTCAGCTACAATCTTAAGAAACTGGTCGAGATGGGCTATATGCACCATCAACGATGCGAGATTGACCGCCGCTCGGTACGGGTACGCCTGACCCTGCGCGGGCGTGAGATTCGTGACATCGTGTCAGACCTGTTCGCCCGCCATGCAGAAGGGCTGCAAAACCGCGGCGTGATCGGGACCAATGGGATTGAAGAGATCACCGGTTCACTGCGTCGGGTCGAACGATATTGGACCGATCAGATTCGGTATATCTACTGATAGCTTTGATGGCTGAGTTTGGGACAGCGACAGACCCTCAAGCTCACGGATCAGTTTACGTGTCATCGCATCTTCATAGGCTTCGAAGCCAAGGGCGACTTCGACGAAAGCATCGGGGCCTCGGATGACCCACGCGTGGTAATAGGCGGATAGCTCCCCAATCTCTACCTGGCGGGTGTCTCCTGGATTGGGGTCGTCGATACCGATTACAAGGGCATTGATTGTAATATCAGTGTTTTGCAAAGCGGCTTTTATGTCCCGCGGGTGATGTCCGAGATTGTGTTTACCATCACCGGACAGATCCAGTGTTCGCCGCCAGCAATCGCTTTGGCTCTCCAACATCTCAGCACCGTACAACATGGCCGACCCGACCGCCGTTCCCTGCGGCGCTGATGAGCGTGTTGTGCTTTCTAAATGTTGCTGAATTCGACGCAGATCAGCAGTCGAGCGAACATCTGTCCAACCAAGCAAGAGGCGTTGGTGGCCAGGTTCGCTCCATTCGTAGATAGCGATCCGAATAAAGGTAGACGGGTTTGAAAGGATCAGTTGAACCACCTCGGGATGGCGCAACGCCGCCGCAAGGCCACTAAGTTGCAACCTGTACTCACGACTGTCGACCGAACCAGAGACATCCATTCCCAACGCCAAAGCCTGTCGACATTGCGCTGAAAGCGGGTTGGCCAGCAGGCAAAGAAGTGTCGCACACAGGCGGATCATTTCGCATTATCCGGTTGCAACGCACTAAGTTCCAACCCTTTCAATTCCCGTTCCAGTTTGCGACGCATGGCACGCTCAAAATCTTCGAACCCGGCGGCGATCTCAAGAAAAGCACCGGGTCCGTGTAGTACATTTTTCTGAAAGAACGGGATCAAGTCGATTTCTCCTTCGAAATCAGCTGCATTGATCACCAGACCATTCACGGTCGTGTTTTCGAATGGAAAGTGCTTGTAGGCGATCTGTGGCCCGTAGCCATCGTTATTCTTGCCATCGCCCGAGATATCAATGGTTTGGAACAGACAATTCGGGGCGCTCTCCATCAGGGTCGCCCCAAAAGCCAGTGCGTGACCCATCGCAGTCGGGAACTCGTCTTCCGATCGCTTCGATGTGCCGATCCGATGCGCGGCGGAGATCAAATTGGCCCGAGTATCGATTATCGTCCAATCCAAAAGCAATGTCTGGTTGAAACTGCCGGACCATTCATAGACGGCTAATGCAACCGGTTGAGGTGAAAGGAAGAAAGCCTCCTGCACCTCGGGCGCAATCAATGCGTTGGCCAGCCCCTGTCGTTGCAGCGCATCCTCGGTCGCGTCCACCGAGGTCGAGATGTCCATTGCCAGCGCCAGCGCCAGGCGGCAGGTCTCGGCCCAAAGGGGGCTGCCCGTGACAGCCAGCCCCAGTGCTCCCAGCCAGCGGATCACCAGTGGCCGGTGCTTTCCATGCTAGACCAAGGCTCCGCCGGGGCCAGCGCTTCACCATTTTGCAGCAACTCAACTGAGATATTGTCAGGCGAGCGGACGAATGCCATGCGCCCGTCGCGCGGCGGGCGGTTGATCACAACGCCATTGTCCTGAAGGTGCTGGCAGGTCTCGTAAATGTTGTCGACACCATAGGCGAGATGCCCGAAATGGCGGCTGTCGCTTGGCAGTGCGTCGTCGCCATCCCAGTTGTATGTAAGTTCAATGGGCGCGTCCTCTTGTCCCGGTGGGGCGAGGAATACCAGTGTGAACCGCGCAGCCTCGCTTTCATAACGACGCGTTTCCTTCAGGCCCAATAGTTCATAAAACGCTATGGATTTCTCAAGATCCTTCACGCGGACCATGGTGTGGAGATATGTCAGCCCCATCGCGACTTTCCTTGCATTGGTTGTGATGCCAAGCACCTTAGCGCGCCTTCATCCCATGTCGAGGGGCTGGCCGGACACAATTCCGATTTAGCGCAATGCGCCGCACATATCGCGGTTCCGATGGCAAGCTTGCCGATATATAGTGGTCGGCGACTCATTGCTGGAAAGGATAATTTCATGCCTCTGTCTGCCGACCAACTGGCCGAGATCGAAGCTCAGCGCGCACAGTCGAGCCCGACCCGCCGCGTCGTTGCCGAAGGTATGGAAGATCATCTGTACACGGCACATCAGGTTCTGGATCACGGGTTTGTCCGCGTTATCGACTATATGGGCGACGATGCTGCGATCTGTCAGGCCGCGCGTGTTTCCTACGGCAAAGGCACCAAGTCGGTGCAAAATGATGAAGGCCTGATCCGCTATCTAATGCGCCACTGGCATTCGACCCCGTTTGAAATGTGCGAGATCAAGTTGCACGTCAAACTGCCCGTATTCGTAGCCCGCCAGTGGATCCGCCACCGCACGGCGAATGTGAACGAATATTCGGCGCGGTATTCGATCCTGGATCGAGAGTTCTATATCCCGGCACCCGAACATGTCGCCGCGCAATCCGAGGTTAACAATCAGGGCCGTGGAGACACATTGCAAGGCGAAGAGGCCGCGCGCGTGTTGGAGATACTGAAAGCGGACAGTGCGCGCTGCTATGACAACTACGAGGCGATGATCGGTCAGGACGGCCAGCAAGGGCTTGCGCGTGAACTGGCGCGGATGAACCTTCCAGCCAACATTTATACGCAATGGTATTGGAAGGTGGACTTGCACAACTTGTTCCACTTCTTGCGTCTGCGTGCCGACCCGCACGCGCAGTACGAAATCCGCGTTTACGCAGATACCATGTGCAAGATTGTCGCCGACTGGGTACCGTTTGCCTACCGTGCGTTTGAGGACTACCGCCTTGGCGCAGTCAACCTCTCGGCGCAGATGGTGACCTGCTTGCGTCGGATGCTCAGCGGTGAAGATGTCACTCAGGAAAACTCAGGCATGACCGCACGGGAATGGCGTGAGTTTGAGGCTGTTATCCGAGAGGGTTGATTCAACAGAAAACTGAGCACGTCCCAAGGTGGGCGCGTTCACTAGGGTTTGCGGTTAACGGCCTGAAATTGGCCGTCAACCTTCTTTTATCTTTCCCGCCGGGGCGGGCTGTGCCTTACAGCGGCTTCAAATCAGCAGCCATTTGGCGGCCGTCACGTCCGTCCTGCAACTCGTACGAGACTTTCTGATTGTCAGCGAGTCCGGTCAGACCGGATCGTTCTACGGCCGAGATATGAACAAACACATCTTTGCCCCCTTCGTCGGGCGCAATAAAACCATAGCCTTTGGTTGTATTAAACCATTTCACGGTGCCGGTTGGCATTTCCCGTGTCTCCTTCTACTTACAAGTTGTCCCACAAATTGGTGGGGGCCTTGGCTGGCAAAACCGCCACACGTCACTGTTCGCCCTCACGATACAGCCCGGGTCGCGTGTTTCGCCTTTTTCAACATTACACGGTGAAGTAAAAAATCAAGAATAACTGGGGCAGCCTGATGGGTTTGTCTAAATTTGCAGCGATTACAGGATTAGTTAGATAATGCAACTATATGGGTTAAAAACTTGCGATACGTGCCGTAAGGCATTGAAACTGCTTCCAGATGCGGTTTTCGTTGATGTCCGCGCAAAAGGGGTTCCCGAAAATGTGCTGTCCGAGGCGTACGAGACTTTCGGCAAAGCCTTGCTCAATACGCGATCAACAACCTGGCGGGGATTGGATGATGACACACGCAATCGACCGGTGCTCGCGCTGTTGGCTGATCATCCGACCCTGATGAAACGCCCACTGATAGTATCCGATGGTCAGATGTATCTGGGCTGGACGCCTGAAACCCGTCAGGCCCTTGGTGTTGCCTGAAGAACTGCTTATGTGACACGGGCAACAAGCGGAGACCTGTGAATGCGAAACGCTGCCATGATTTTAGGCGTCATTGCCGGGCTGATCGGGATGATCGTCGGTTTTTTTGGCTACGGCTTTGTGGAACTGATCGACCAGTTTGGTGAGATCGAAGGCATTGCCGAGCAGGTAGAGAACCCCGAGTTGATCCAGACGGCTTCGATCGTGGCGCCTTTGTTGGCAATCGTTGGCGGGGCGATGGCCCATTCGCGGGCTCTGATTGCAGGCATTTTGCTGCTGATTTCTGCCGCTGGGATGTACTACGCCTTTGGCTTCGGTGTTTTCACCATGTTCCCGATTGCCTTTGCAGGCGTAGCAGGGTTGCTCGGGCTCGCCGCAGGAAAACCGGACGAGCCCAAGGCACATTTCTAGGTCACTTCAGGCGTAATAACCGATCCAGAGACAGCGGACCCGCGCCGTTGATCACAATCACCAGCAGCAGGAATGTCCACATCACGCGCTGATCCATCAACGTAATTGCGTTGTCGAATAAGCTACCGAGTTTGACGCCATGCCCGGTGACATCGGTCAGTGTTTGAACCCAGACAAATCCGATCATGCCAAGCGCGGCAAGGCGCGTCAGCAGGCCGACCAGCAAAAGCACAGGCAGGACAAATTCGGCCACTGTGCCAAAGAAGATGACGACCCGCTGGAAAAAGGTCATCTGAGTCACATCATACAGCACCGCTTCGGCCGCTTTGGGAAAGATCTGACCGAAGGCTCCGGCCGATGGCGAAAAGATTGAGCCGTCGATTTTCAGCGTGGCCGAGTTCCAGTAGTAGACGAACAACACGGCGATAAAGACCACCCGAGCCAGGGTTGGTGTCAGCCAACCGGACGCGTGATCCGCTTTTTCCATCGCATTATTGTAAGTTGAGATCAGGGCAGTCATGTGTCCAGCCTTTCGATAGTCACAGAAGTTATTGCACCGCCCTGCAAAAGCAGTGCCAGAGTGGTTCCAAGATCAAATTCGGGTGTTTCGGCCATGGTGGATTCAAATGCCTTACCGATGGATTTGCCATCTTGAATCAGCGCGATCCATGCCGCACCACCGGGTGGCAAAGGGTGTGGGGCAGGGTCGTATTCGGGACGCATGATCAAAGTATCCTGAGCGCCCGCCTCAGGTTTCGGCGCGCCTTCTTCGGTGTTATATAGCCAGATCGCATGTACGGGCCAGCTTGAACGCAACACCTGCACCGACGGCGCGAGGGTCAGTTTGGCTTGCATCAAATCTTCCGGTGGCAAGCTGAGCGCTTCGGCATCTATGGGTTGTCGATCAGCGGCGTGGTAAGCCCTACGCAGCGCCAGTTCCAGACGGGCAACATCCGGCAGGTAGCCCAGATGCGACAACTGCTCCATTCCTTCCAGAAATTTAGGGAATTCCTCGCCATAAAACATCATCAGGGGTGAGGAGGGCGGGTGCTGGCGTAAGAATATTCCAGCCAGCCCGTCCATATTCTGCGGTCCCAACAGTTTTGTGATGACCGGGAAGGCCTGACGCATCGCCTCGGTCAGTGAGACGGCGACGTTGTTGCGATAGACGCTGAAGCGACGACCGGCGGGCTGCGCCTCGGCGTCCAATAGGCCATCAGGGATGGGCTGGCTGGCATCCAGCAGCGCGGTGTGGAATGTCGTTTGCGACACGCTCATGCGGGCACGCGATCCAGCGCTTTTTGCGCGCGCTCGGCTTCGGCCCGTAACACTGGCCAGTCCGGCACATCGGTGTCCCATTCAATCAACAGGGGTTTGGGGCCGGATTTGTCTAGTACGTAGTCCAGCAGCGCCCAGACCGGGTCCACCACTTCGCGCCCGTGGCTGTCGATCAGCAAGGGATGCCCATGATCGTCTTCGTCTTCGTCATGCCCGCCCAGGTGAATCTCACCGACTTGGTCCAGCGGGTAGGCATCAATATAGCCCTGCGGTGAGAAATCCAGATTGGTGGCTGAAACAAAGACATTGTTCACGTCCAGCAACAGCCCGCAGCCGGTGCGCCGGGTGATTTCGCGCAAGAAATCAGGTTCGGACCATGTGCTTTCCTCGAAGGCCAAATAGCTTGAGGGGTTCTCTAACAGCATTTGCCGCCCGACCACCTCTTGCACCTGATCGATATGGTCGCAAACGCGGGCCAGAGTCGCATCAGTATAGGGCAGAGGAAGTAGATCGTTCAGGAAGTGGCTGTCATGGGTTGACCAGGCCAAATGCTCCGAAAAGCTGGCCGGGTTCAACCAGCCGATAAGATGCTTCAGGCGGTCCAGGTGATCGGGGTCAAGTGGCGTTTCGCCGCCGATTGACAGCCCGACACCATGCACTGAAATGGGGAATTGTTCGGACAGGTGGCGCAGCTGTGCCAGCGGTCTGCCGCCGTCGCCCATGTAGTTTTCGGCATGGATTTCCAACCACGCCACAGGCTTGGCCTGCTCAAGAATCTGCGAGAAATGCTGTGGCTTGTAACCAACGCCCGGCGCGGCAGGCAGCCGGTTCGATCTGAGCGCATTGTCCAACATTTGCAAATCCCCTGATCACGTGGAAAGGGCGGGCGATCCTGCCCGCCCTTTCTGGTTCATTCGGAAAAGCCTTATGCAGGCAGGTCACGCTCCAGCGGCTCAAGCGAGCCTTTGCGATCTGCACCGTCTGCTGTTTTAGGCAGCTCGATGTCGGCGCAGGTGCCTGCGTCAACCAGGGTCCATGCGTTGCCCTGATAGTCGACGGTCGAAGTGCCCGCGCAAGTTGTGCCGGGGCCGGCTGCACAGTCGTTCTGACCTGCCAGAGAAACGCCATAGCACTTTTCTTTGGCCTGGGCTGTTGCGGTTGTGGCCGCGCCGGAAACGGCTGCAGCAACTGCGCTTGCGATAACCAGTGTTTTTGCAGTGTTCGACATCTTGGTAATCCTTGTTAATGACTGCGTATGTCTGCTTGTGACAACGACAAGGTAATGGTTCAGGGGCAGCAGTTGAATTCACGAGCCCGTGTCTCACAACCCCGTCAAAGGTCGTCATGCACCCTTGAACGTTAACAAATTGTTTTTGAATTGAAAAATGATATTTGTTTCAATCCGGCCCAAAATACCGGGCCGGATTTCTAGCGGTTTGCTGCCGAATGTTACAGCAGATCGGGGGGCGTTGCAGCCACGCTCAACTCATTTGTTACAGCCTCAAGCGATTGGACCTGCGTCTGTTTTTCGCCAAGGCGACGGACACTGACCGTGCGATCTTCGACTTCACGGTGACCGACGGCCAGAATGATCGGCACTTTGCCAACCGAATGTTCGCGGACTTTATAGTTGATCTTCTCGTTGCGAATATCCGCCTCGGCGCGGACGCCTGCTGCGCGAAGGGTGCTGACCACTTCGGCCACATACTCATCGGCCTCGGAGGTGATCGAGGCCACAACGACCTGGCGCGGGGCCAGCCAGAACGGCAGCTTGCCCGCGTGTTCTTCGATCAGAATGCCGATGAAACGTTCAAACGAGCCCAAGGTCGCGCGGTGCAACATAACTGGGCGGTGTTTGCCACCATCAGCGCCGATATACGTGGCGTCCAAACGCTCGGGCAGAACAAAGTCCACCTGATGCGTGCCGCATTGCCAATCCCGCCCGATCGCATCGGTCAGAACAAACTCGAGTTTCGGGCCGTAGAATGCCCCTTCACCCGGATTGAGTTCCGGCTCGATCCCAGCCGCGCGTGTTGCGCTGAGCAGGGCGGCTTCAGCCTCGTCCCAAACTTCGTCCGATCCTGAGCGTTTTTCCGGCCGGTCCGAGAATTTGACCGAGAAGTTCTCAAACCCGAGGTCTTTGTAGATACCGGACAGGAACCGAATGAACTCAGCGGTTTCAGATTCGATCTGGTCTTCGGTGCAGAAGATATGGCCATCATCCTGGGTAAAGCCGCGTACGCGCATGATGCCGTGCAGCGCGCCGGAAGGTTCGTACCGGTTACACGATCCGAACTCGGCCATGCGCAGAGGAAGGTCGCGGTAGGATTTGAGACCCTGATTGAAAATCTGCACGTGGCAGGGGCAGTTCATCGGTTTCAGGGCGTTGACCGCCTTTTCCCGTGCATGTTCCTCGTCCACTTCGACGATGAACATGTTCTCTTGGTATTTGTCCCAATGACCCGAAGCTACCCACAGCTTGCGGTCGACGACCTGAGGGGTGTTGACCTCAACATAGCCACCTTTGCGCTGCTGCCGACGCATGTAATCTTGCAGAAGAGTGTAGATGGTCCAGCCATTAGGGTGCCAGAAAATCTGCCCTGGGGCCTCTTCCTGCATGTGGAACAAATCCATCTCGCGACCCAGCTTGCGGTGGTCGCGCTTGGCGGCTTCTTCCAACATGTGCAGATGAGCCTTAAGCTTTTCCTTGCCGGTGAAGGCCACGCCGTAGATGCGCTGTAGCATTGCGCGGTCGCTGTCGCCGCGCCAATAAGCCCCGGCGATTGACATCAGCTTGAACGCGTCGCCTGGCAGTTGACCGGTGTGCTGCAAGTGCGGGCCACGGCAGAGATCCTGCCAGTGACCGTGCCAATACATGCGCAGTGGTTCATCACCCGGGATGGATTCGATCAGCTCAACTTTATAGGGCTCATTATTGGCCTTGTAGAACTCGATCGCGCGATCGCGATCCCAGACCTCGGTGGTCACCGGGTCACGCTTGTTGATGATCTCTTTCATCTTTTTCTCGATGAGGCCGAGATCTTCGGGCGTAAACGGTTCCTCACGGTCAAAGTCATAGTACCAGCCGTTTTCGATGACGGGGCCAATGGTGACCTTGGTTGCGGGCCAAATCTCTTGCACGGCTCGGGCCATGACATGCGCCAGATCGTGTCGGATCAGCTCATTGGCTTGCGCCTCGTCCTTCATGGTGTGAATAGCGATTTGCGCGTCGGCTTCGATTGGCCATTGCAGGTCCCAATGCTGTCCGTTCACCGTGGCAGAAATGGCTTTCTTCGCCAGCGAGGTCGAGATGTCGGCGGCGACCTGTGCGGGCGTAACGCCTGCTTCATAGGATCGGGAATTGCCATCGGGAAAGGTAAGGGAGACTGACTGTGAGTCCAGGGCCATATCGGCTCTCCTCGTCGGTTTGGCGCCCACTGAACGCCCGGTTGCGGGTTATGTATGCTCGGCTCATGTGGCAGGTGGGGACACAGGTGTCAAGGGCAGGAGCGAGGGGCCAGCCCCTCGCACTCCCCGAGGTATTTTTAGCCAGATGAAGAAGGATCGGGCAATTGCAGAGAGGTGCGTGACATGCATGATGGGCTGACAAGCAATGAGGGTAGCATGGCAGAGGCAGAATTTCTGGAAACCGCGCAGGGACGACGTCTGGCGTATCACAAGAGTGATGGGCGCGGGCCGACCATCGTTTTTCTAGGTGGCTTGAAATCAGATATGGAGGGCACCAAGGCGGTGCATCTGGAAGCGTGGGCGCGCGCGCGCGGGCAGGGGTTCCTTCGGTTTGACTATTCGGGGCACGGTGAAAGCTCGGGCGCCTTTACTGACGGGTGTATCGGGGACTGGCACGAGGATACGCTGGCTGCAGTTTCTCGGTTAACTGATGGTCCGCTGGTTGTTGTGGGATCGTCGATGGGCGGGTGGCAAGCGCTGTTGCTGGCGCGTGTCATGCCCGAGCGGATCGCAGGTATGGTGACAATTGCGGCGGCCCCAGATTTTACCGAGGACGGGTATTGGGCGTCGTTTTCGGACCAGCAAAAATCTGAACTAGAGACGGTTGGACATGTAGAACTGCCATCGGACTACATGGAGCCCTACGTCATCACCAAGCGGATGATTGAGGATGGGCGGCAGCGGTTGGTTTTGCGCGCTTCGCTTGATCTGCCTTTCCCTGTGCGTCTCCTGCAGGGGACAGCAGATACGGCCGTCTCGACCGATACGGCAGTGCGCCTGCTGGATCATGCCGCTGGTCCGGACATGCAACTGCTGCTGGTCAAAGATGCGGATCACAGGTTCTCGGATGAGCGATGCCTCGGGCTGATTGAGCAGGCTCTGCGAGAAGTCCTGGAAGGCACCTGATGCGTCGCCTCGGCTGGGTTTTGGGGCGGGTGCTGGTGGGTTTGACGCTGGTTGGTGTGTTGATCTACGCCTTTGGCCCGCGCGAGCCAGTGGACCTGCATCCGCGTTTCGATCCGCGCAAATTTGGCGAAGGCGTTCAGGTTTACTTTGAAAGCATCGAATCCGCCTATGATGACATCGTGCCAGGTATTGAAAAGCGCGTGATCTGGCAGGATGGTTTTGTTGAACAGCGGACAGCTTTTGCGGTGCTCTACATTCATGGGTTTTCCGCCACGTCTGAGGAGATCAGGCCAGTACCTGATCGCGTTGCGGACGCGTTGGGTGCCAATCTTGTCTACACAAGGCTTCAGGGGCATGGCCGCGATGGGGACGCAATGGCCGAAGGTACGGCGTCGGGCTGGATGCAGGATACAGCCGAGGCGTTGGCTGCCGCCAGGGCTGTTGGTGAGCAAGTCATTGTGATCGCAACCTCGACGGGGGCGACATTGGCCGCCGCGGCTGCGATGGATACGGAACTGAGCACTGATGTGGCTGCATTGGTTTTGGTGTCGCCGAACTTTGGCGTAAACTCGGCTGGTTCCTGGGTGCCATCTTTGCCGTGGGCCCGGCATTGGCTGCCGCCTTTGATGGGACAGGACCGGGATGTCTCAAGCACTGATCCCGAGAAGAACATCTTTTGGACAACTGTTTATCCGTGGGAGGCGGTCGTGCCGATGTTTGCCCTTGTAGATGCGGTCAATGCGCTGGACTTCTCGGGCGCGCGGGTTCCGGCGCTGTTCTGGTTTTCTGATGATGATCAGGTGGTGCGTCCGGAAAAAATGCATGAGGCGGCCAAGACCTGGGGTGGTCAGGCGATGGTTTCATTGGTGACAATGGGGCCCGGGGATGATCCGGCCTCACACGTGGTCGCGGGGCGTCTGATGTCACCGGGTCAGACCGACGCGGCGGTCGCGGGCATATTGGAGTGGCTGTCAGAGCAGGGGATTCCGAAGCAAAGCGGGGGCTGAATATGCGTAGACCGGGCAGTATGTGGAGCCTTGAGACGTTGGGTCGCGTGCGACTATCCCGGCATTTTTTCATGCGTGATTTTCTATATTCCGAGATCGGGAACTTTCACGAATTGCAAAATATTCCCGACAACCCTGATCTTGCGATCGAGACCGGGCGCGCGTTTTGCGAGACCCTGCTGGACCCGCTGGAAGAAACCTTTGGTCGTATCGCGGTGCGCTCGGGCTATCGCTCGCGATCACTGAACCGGTTCGGGAACGAGAACAGGTTGAACTGTGCCCGCAATGACAACCCGTTGGAGTGCCACATTTGGGATTGGGGCGAAGGTGACGCACGTGTAGCAGGGGCGTCGGTGGTAATTCCGTGGATTGCAGACCGTTATGCGCAGGGGCGCGATTGGCGCGATTTGGCGTGGTGGATGCATGACCATCTGGATTATTCCGAGATTTGGTTCTTTCCCAAACTATGCGCGTTCAATCTGGTTTGGCGGCCCAAGCCTGTACGGCGGATCGACAGCTACATCGCCCCGCGCGGCTGCTTGTTGCGGGCCGGGGCGGAGCCAGATGAACCGCTGGGCCAAAGGCAGGAACGCTATGCGGATTTCCCACCGTTTCGGGCGATCAGCTATCCGTGAAGTTTTGCTTGCCCGCCGTTGGCAAACCTCTCATCCTGTAACAAAACAATAACAACGAGCGGAGGGCACCGAGGTGATCGAGCCGTTGGTTTTGCTACCCGGATTGATGTGCGATGCACGGTTGTTTCAGGCGCAGATCACCGCGCTGTCGCGTGAACGTGCAGTTATGGTCGCACCGATCACCGGCGGTGAACGGTTCGAAGAAATCGCGCCGGGCTTGCTGGATCAACTGCCGCACCGGTTTGCTTTGTGCGGGTTTGGTCTGGGTGGTGGCGTCGCGCTTGAGATCGTGCGGCGAGCACCTGAGAGGGTGACACGACTGGCCTTGCTGGCGACGGATGCGCAGGCCGACACACCTCATATCGCGGCGAGTCGCGAAGACCTGATCGTTGGCGCGCAGGCGGGGAGGTTGGACGAAGTGATGCGCAAGCTGATCGGCTCGGACATGTTGTCTCCCGGTCCGCAACGCATCCCGATTTTGAACGAAGTGTTGCAGATGGCCGAGGAATTGGGCTCGGATGTGTTTGTGCGTCAGATAAGAACCCTGCAACGCCGTCCGGACCAACAAGGCACGCTGCGCCGGATCAGGATGCCCACGCTGATCATTTGCGGTGCCCATGATGCGGAGAATCCGGTCCGCAAGAATACCTTCATGGCTGATCTCATTCCGGATGCAGAGTTGCGCGTGATTGATGAGGCCGGGCACTATCCGACACTGGAAGCACCCGAATCCGTGATTGCGATGCTGCAGGATTGGCTCCGGAAACCACTGCGGCTGACCTAGTCGTAGAAAACCGCGCGCTGGTTCTTGGTCAGAACAGTTGGTTGCACCACCGGCCGACCGGTTTCAGAGTCAAAGAATGGCGTTTTCTTCCAGCTCCCGAACAGACGCGATTTTAGTACGCGTTTAAGCAGACCCATAGCGGCATAGCGGATTTTCTCATGAGACTGCTTGCCGTCAGCCCTTGGCACAAATCCACGCGTAGTAATGGGACCCAAACTGCTGGGGTGGGGAATACGTTTGACGATAAAACCCGCGAACGGAAATTTTGGAGTTGTCGGCGTCGTGGCCAGCGGCGCGTTGCAGCATCTGGCATACCATCGCAACATGCCCTTGGGGCTAAGTTGCATAGCTGCCAAGTGCTCGACCCCTGCATCGATCTTAATGTCTTCCGGTGACATCTGAAACACCTCGACTGGGTCGGGCGCAGGGTCGGGCTGTTCAAAATACAGCTGAGCCGCGCGGCAGTCATGGCAAAAACACACGACATGAGTGCCGGATACGACGCCGTGTTCAGTAATGCGCCCCGAAAGGGCGCCGCAATTGCAACGGAAAGGAAGGTCTCCTGCCGCTGCGCGGCTCATGCAACTTTGTTGCTATTGGCGGCTCGTTGACGGGGTTTGCGGCTGTTTTCATTCATGAAATCAATCACTAGCGGACGGATGTTGTCGCGCCAGCTGCGGCCCGCAAAAATGCCATAGTGACCCGCGCCGGGTTCAACATGGCTGGCCTTTTTGCTGTCGGGCAGACCCGTGCATAAATCCAGCGCCGCAATGCATTGCCCGGGGGCTGAGATATCGTCATTCGTGCCTTCGACCGATTTCACAGCCACATCAGTGATCTTGCCGATATCTACCTTGTGGCCGGCTACAACGAACTCGTTGCGCGCGATCTCACGGTTTTTGAAGACACGTTCAACGGTCGAAAGATAGAACTCGGCAGTCATGTCCATCACCGCCAGATATTCGTCATAGAACCGGTTATGGGCATCGTGGTCGGATGCCTCGTCACGAATAACGCGCTGGATCTGATCCGAGAACGCCTTGCTGTGACGTTCGGCATTCATTGACATGAACGAAGCCAGTTGTAGCAAGCCGGGATACACCATCCGGCCTACGCCCTTGTATTTGAAGCCAACCCGCTGGATCATCGTTTCTTCCAACTGACCCATCGTTACACGGCGACCAAAATCCGTAACCTCGGTCGGAGTTGCGTCGGGGTCGACGGGACCGCCGATCAGGGTCAGGGTACTTGGCTGCGCCTTCGGCTCGACCTCGGCCAGATAGGCGGTTGCGGCCAGAGTCAGCGGTGCGGGCTGACAAACCGCAATAACATGCGTATCGGGGCCGAGCTCTTTCATAAAATCGACAAGGTAGAGCGTGTAATCCTCTACATCGAACTTGCCTTCGGACACGGGAATGTCGCGCGCGTTATGCCAATCGGTAATGTAGACCTCACAATTGACAAGCAGGCTTTTGACGGTCGAGCGGAGCAGGGTCGCGTAATGCCCCGACATCGGCGCAACCAGCAGCACCTTGCGTGGCTGTTCTTTGCGTCCATTAACGCGGAAATGGATCAGGTCGCCGAAAGGACGCTCAAGCACGGTTGTGATATCGACCAGATGGTCCTTGCCGTCTTCGCAGGTAAAGGTGCGGATGCCCCAATCAGGCTTGACGACCATACGCTGAAATGTGCGCTCGGTTACTTCGCCCCAAGCGGCCATCCAGTTGAAGGCCGGGTTGGGTGTCATCGAGAACAGGGGGTAGGATGCCATCGCGCTTGCGGTTGCACCAAGCCATTGGTTGGTGTTACGCATGGTTTCCATCAGGTCATAGGTCATCATGTAGCGCATCGAATGTGCCTCCTGAGTATCAGCCTGAGAATTCGGACCATTCGCCGCTTTGCCCCCCGACGCCAACGACGTTATTCTGCACAGCAGCGAGACTAGGGGGGAATTGTTAAAATGACAACTACCGAAGACCAGACGCCAAAACTGACCGAAGAACATATTGAACGACTTAAAGAAAATATGGACAAAGTAGAAGAACTGTCCAAACGCCTGGTCGAGGTCATGGCCGGAAAAACGCCGCACACCCCCGCTCTGGATGGCCCGAATCAAGAGCTTTTTGCAAAAGCAGCAACTGCGTATTGGGCTGAAGCGTTTCAAAACCCCACAAAGCTGTTGGAGCAGCAAATTGAGTATTGGGGAAAATCGGTTCTCAACTTTGCGGAAGCGCAGAAAGCGATGACCCAAAGCGACGGGGATGTACCCCCAGCCGCTACCAAAGATAAACGGTTTGCCAATCCAATGTGGGAAACCAACCCCTACTTTCGCCTCATTCGCCAGCAGTACCAAACCAATGCCGAAGCGATCGCGCAGGCCGTCGCATCGGTTGACGATCTGGAAACCAAGGATAAACAGCGTCTGCAGTACTTCTCGCAACAGATCATAGATATGATGGCGCCAACGAATTTTCTGGCCACCAACCCCGATGCGCTGGAAAAGGCCATCGAGACCGAAGGGCAGTCCCTGATACAGGGGCTGGAGAACCTCGTGTCGGACCTTGAGGCCAATGACGGCGAAATGGTTGTCAGGCTGGCTGACGAAAGTGCCTTTGAGATTGGCGGGAATATCGCAACTACACCCGGCGACGTCGTCTATCGCAACCGAATGATGGAACTGATCCAGTATAAACCGGTGACCGAGACGGTGCACGAAACGCCGATCGTTCTGTTCCCGCCATGGATCAACAAGTTCTATATCTTGGACCTGAAGGCTCAGAACAGCCTGATTAAATGGGTGACCGAGCAGGGCTATACCCTGTTTGTGGTCAGCTGGGTGAATGCCGATAGTTCACACGCCGATATTGGGATGGAGGACTATATCCAGGAAGGGTTCCTGACCGCCATCGAAGAGGCGAAGAAAATCTGCAAGGTTAAGCAGGTCAATGCAGTTGGGTATTGCATCGCCGGTACGACGCTGAGCCTGACGCTTTCGCTGATGAAGCAGCGCGGCGACAAGTCGATCAAATCTGCCACTTTCTTCACCACCCTGACAGACTTTGGTGAGCAGGGGGAGTTCACGCCGTTCCTGCAAAATGACTTTGTGGATGGCATCGAAGAACAGGTCTCGAAGGATGGTATTCTAAAGGCATGGATCATCGGGCGAACGATGTCTTTCCTGCGATCCAGAGATCTCATCTATACGCCGGCGATCCGCAGCTACATGATGGGTGAAACACCGCCAGCGTTTGACCTGTTGTACTGGAACGGCGACGGGGCCAACCTGCCAGGTCGGATGGCGATCCAGTATCTGCGCGGTTTGTGTCAGAGCAACGATTTCGTCAACGACGGGTTCGAATTGCTTGGCCATAAGCTGCATATCAAGGATGTCGATGTGCCTTTGATGGCGATCACCTGCGAGACGGATCATATTGCCGCATGGAAGGATTGCTATCGCGGGGTGCAGCAGATGGGCGCGAAGTCGAAGACCTTTGTGGTGTCCGAGTCCGGCCACATCGCGGGCATCGTAAATCCGCCCAGTAAGAAAAAATATGGCCATTACACCAATCCTGAGCTGAAGTGTGATGCCGATACATGGCTGAAAGAGGCTGACTTCCACGAAGGTTCGTGGTGGCCGATGTGGGAAGCGTGGTTAAAGAAGCGATCAGGCAAGCAAGTTCCCGCGCGCGATACCGGCGATTCGGATCATCCACGCCTTTGCCCGGCTCCAGGTACCTATGTTTTGGTCAAGGCAAACTGCTGATATCATTTTGAAACTCAAAAATTTCTGCATTGCAGCAAGAAAAAACTTGCAATGCTGCGATGCAGCAATCATATTGCCTTCAAGCTGATGAGAACCGGGGTGGGCCCGGAACGGCTAGAAGGATTTAGGACAATGGCAAAGACCCAAGACTTTACCGCGACCCTGAAAGACATGATGGGCGCGTTCCCGGTTGACACAACCGCTCTGGAAGACGCATTCAAATCGACCGCTTCTCTGAACGAAAAGCTGTCGGGTGTTGCTCTGGACGCAGCTGAGAAATCGGCTGAAATCTCGAACAAATGGACCAAGGAAACCCTGGCCAAACTGACCGAGATGTCGAAAGCAAAAACCGAGCCTGCGGATTACGCAAAAGCTGCAACCGATTTCGCAAGCGCGTCGGCTGAAGTTGCTGCCGAAAACCTGGCTGCTTTCGCTGAGATCGCGAAAAAAGTTCAGACCGAAACCGTTGAGCTGCTGATGGCAGCTGGCAAAGACGCTGCAGAAGATGCAACCGCAGCCGTCAAAAAAGCCACCAACGAGGTAACTGCTGCAGCCAAGAAAGCAGCAACTGCCAAGTAAGGTAATTCTGCGACGCAGCACCCATTCCTCCCAAGCGGTGTGATCGCATCAGGGCGGGTCTTAGGACCTGCCCTTTCTTTTTGTTCTGCAGTCGCATAACCTCTGCTGCAACGCATCATCCTTGGGGAGGGTACAGGGTGTCGGAACAAGACAAACCGCTGCTGATCAAGCGCTATGCCAGCCGTCGGCTGTATAACACCGAGACCAGCGATTACGTGACGCTTGAAGATATAGCCGGTTTCATACGCGATGGCCGCGAGGTTCAGATCATCGACCTGAAAACCGGTGATGACCTGACCCGTCAGTATCTGCTTCAAATCATTGCCGAACACGAAAGCCGCGGCGAAAATGTTTTGCCGATTAATGTGCTGAACGATCTGGTGCGCAGCTACATGGTGCCGGGCGGGGGCATGATGCCGCAATTCCTGCAAAGCTCGTTCGACATGCTGCGCGAGAGCCAGTCCAAGATGATGGAAAACATGAACGCCATGAACCCAATGTCCCAGATGCCGGGGTTCGAGGCGATGCAGGCGCAGCAAAAGGCCTTTCTAAAAGCCATGACCGGTGGTCTGTCGGGAAACTGGTCGGGGCCGGATGATGAACAAGAAACATCGCCCGAACCCAAAGAGGATTTGGACGACATCAAAAAGCAACTTGCCGAGCTGCAGCAAAAACTATCGAAGCTGAGCTAGCCTGACCGATGCGCTGGCTGTCTGTTCTGGGCGCGTTGATCTGGGCCCAGACTGCACAGGCCCAAGGCCAGTTTACATCCGTGTGGGAACCTATCTGCACAATGGGTCGGGATACGGCTGCGGGCTGCGACGAGATTCGCGCGCGCGAAATTCTGGATGCAACGACCCCGCCCTGGCGCGCCATTGGCCGGGTCAATTTTGCCAGCCGCAGTCAGCGGTCCCATTGTACAGGCGTGCTGGTGTCTGAGCGGCTGGTTTTGACCGCGGCACATTGCTTGTACAACAGCGCGCGCAACCGCTGGATTCCTCCGGCCAGTATCCGGTTTGCCGCAGGGTATCAGCGCGGCGAGGCTGCCGCCGTGTCCACTGTATTGGCCTATCGGCTGGATTCGGAACAGGGGCGCGACGGTGTATTCAACAATCGCGCCGATCTGGATTGGGCCGTGTTGGAGTTGGCCGAGCCAATTGGAGAGCAGGTTGGTTTTTTCGATATTTCCCGGACTGTCCCGCAGATGGGCTCGTTCGTGGGCTATCCCGGATTGCGGCCTCACGTGCTCAGTCGCACCGATAGCTGTAATGCCGCACAGGCCGGCCAAGGGCTGATGCGCGCGATCTGCCCCGTCATGATGGGGGATTCCGGTGCACCGTTTCTGACGCAAACAGAAACCGGGCTCGCCGTTGCCGGGATTTTGTCACGCGTCGCGCCAACCCCCGACGGGATCGACGCATTGTTACTTTCAGTTAACGACCTTGATCTGCAATAGAACTGACGATCAGGTCCCGTAGACTGGCACCGGGCCGACAACCTCGCCAACAGAAGCCAGCAGGATGTCCGAGATTACGTCCAGTTCATCGCGCGTCAAACGCACGGGCAGACGTACATCGCAGGCCTTCATCAGCATCGCACGGGTCTGTGGCAGTTCGAACTGTTCGGGTAGGAACTGCCAGTTCCAGAAGGCACGAGC
This sequence comes from Ruegeria sp. D7, assembly GCF_056534355.1. NCBI lineage: Bacteria > Pseudomonadati > Pseudomonadota > Alphaproteobacteria > Rhodobacterales > Roseobacteraceae > Ruegeria > Ruegeria sp. D7. Next base: position 157,255 of record NZ_JBQFPG010000008.1, on the reverse strand, counting down.
GTTATCCTGACTCAGGCCAAAGACCTGCACCTTGACACCGCGTGCCTCGGCTGCGGCGGCAAAGGCGCGGATTTCATCGTCGCTGAGGTCAACCAGATTGAATTGGATCGAATCTGGTGCGCGCTGCTCGGGTGTCAGGGGGGCAGGGACATCGATGTAGGGCGATGTGTTCAGACGATCAGCCACATAGTCATGGTTTGCCAGCCCGTCGCGGACACGGCGGGCCAGTTCGGGGATTTGTGGGCGAATGACTGCGGCGCTGAGGTTGCTCATGCGCAGGTTATACAGTGGCAACTGGTTCTGCCATTTGGCAAAGGCCTGTTCCAGCTCTGGTGAGCCAGAGTGCTTTTTCCAGTTGTGTTCGTATGCGCCCGACATGATAACAGCGCGCGCCACAAGATCCGCATCGTCGCTGACCAGAATGCCACCTTCGCCTGCGTTGATCATTTTATAGGACTGGAACGAGAAGCAGCCGACCTTACCGATGGTGCCAATATTGCGCCCATGCCAGGTTGTGCCCAATGAGTGGGCGGCGTCTTCGATCACCGGGATATCGCGCGCTTCACACAGCTCCATGATCGCGTCCATGTCCGAGGTATGGCCGCGCATATGGCTGATGATCACTGCCTGCACGCTGTCCAGCTTGGCCGTGAAATCGGCCATATCGACGCGATAATTGTCCCCGACCTCGCACAGAACCGGAATGCAATCCGCGTGCACGATTGAAGACGGCACGGCGGCAAAGGTAAATCCGGGGATCAGAACCCGCGCATCGCGGGGCAGCCCAAGCGCCTTGAGCGACAAAAACAGCGCGGCAGAACAGGAAGAGACCGCCAGCGCGTATTTTGTGCCGAGCAGTTCGGCAAACTCTGCCTCCAGGAGAGCAACGGGCGCATCCTGAGGTGCGGTATAGCGAAACAGATCGCCTGACTTCATCAGGGCGTCGATTGCGTCTCGGGCGGCTGCGGGGATGGGTTCGGCTTCATGAACGTTGGGTACAAGCGTCATATTTGGATTTCCCGAATTTTATCTTTGGGAAATATAAATTCGATATGCAGGCAAGCCAAGTCCCAATTCGCATCGTCAGCGAGATTTCACCAATTCGTCGTAAAGAATGTGTTCAGATACCCAGCCTGTCACGCAGCGCATACCAAGTCATGGCCAGTATCAGCAACGGCGTCCGCAAAGCAGGACCACCCGGGAAGGGCACTGCAGGAACGCGGGCCATGGTATCGAACCCCTCAGCCTGCCCCTGGATCGCCAACGCCATGAGTTGCCCCGCATGGGTCGCGGTGCCGACGCCGTGGCCAGAATAACCCGAGGCGGACAGGATATTTGGCGCAACCCGGGTCAAATAGGGCATGCGCCGCATGGTGATGCCCAGCGTTCCGCCCCATGCGTAGTCGATTTTGACGTCACGCAGATGCGGGAAAATCTCGGTCATCGGCTTGCGGACTTTTGCGGCGATGTCCTCGGGGAAACGATAACCATAACTTTCGCCACCCCCAAACAGCAGCCTGCCATCGGCGCTCAGCCGGAAATAGTCTATCACGAACTTGGTGTCAGCAACGGCGATATCTTTGGTTAAAACTTTTTGCACTTCAGCGCCCAAAGGTTCGGTTGCCGCGATGAAATTGTTGATTGGCATCACGCGCGATGCAACTTGCCGGTTCAGATCTCCGAGGTATCCGTTGCAGGCCAGAATAACGTGATCGGCAGTGATCGTGCCCTTTTCAGTGCGTACAGTAACACGAGCGCCCTGATCGATGCCAAGAACTTCGGTGTCTTCATGCAGTCTTAACCCGGCTCTGACAGCGGCACGCGCAAGGCCGAGGGCGTAGTTCAACGGGTGTAGGTGCGCGGCACCATTGTCCAGATACCCACCCGCATAGGCTGGTGAGGGGCAAAGCCCGCGCGCGGCATCGGCATCTAAAGTTTCGATTTGGTCGTATTTGTATTTACCCGACAGATGCGCCGCGTGATCATGTAGCTCTGCGCGCTCCGAGTTGTTAAAGCCCAGAACCGCAATGCCGGGCTTCAGGTCGCAATCGATCTGATGTTTTGAGATCAGAGATTTGACCAGATCCTTGGCTTCTTCGGCCAGATCCCAAAGCTTTAACGCGTCTTCATCGCCGACAAGCCGTTCAAGATCCTCTTGATCCAAACGCTGCGCGCTGCCCAGTTGGCCTCCGTTGCGACCCGAAGCCCCAAAGCCCGCGCGATGAGCTTCCAGCAGGACAACATCGAACCCAGCCTCAGCCAGGTGCAATGCTGCCGAAAGGCCCGTATATCCGCCCCCGACAATACAGACGTCTGCGGAATGGTCGCCTTCAAGCGCCGGGTAGCGGTCGAAGGCGTGCGCCGTCGCGGCATACCAGCTTGGCGGGTACTCCGCCTTGCGGTCATTAGAATACAGCAGGTTCATCGCGTCTTTGCCCTAGACGTTCATCAGCAGATGCTCGCGTTCCCACGGGGAAATGACCTGCAGGAACTCTTCGTACTCAGCACGTTTGACGATGCCGTAGACACGGGCGAACTCGGGACCCAGAACTTCGTGCAGGGCAGTGGCTTCATCAAACAGATCCAGAGCTTCACCCATGATCTGAGGGATGTCGCCGTCGCCTTCATAGGCGTCGCCATAGAATTGGCGGCGTGGGCGTTCTTGCTGAGTCAGGCCCAAATAGCCACAGGCCAACGACAATGCGATACCAAGATAAGGGTTGCAGTCCATGCCTGCGATGCGGTTTTCGACCCGGCGCGCCTCGGGGCCGGACAGAGGTACGCGAATGCCAGTTGTGCGATTGTCGCGTGCCCACTCCAGATTAATCGGGGCCGCATGGTCTTTGACGTAACGGCGATAAGAATTCACATACGGTGCCATCACCGCCAGCCCTGCAGGCAGGTGGTTCTGCAAACCGGCGATGAAGTGATAAAACGCATCCGTCTCGCCACCTTGTGGACCGGAGAAGATGTTCTGTCCCGTTTCTTTTTCGATGATCGAGTGATGGATGTGCATGGCCGAGCCCGGCTCATCCTCGATCGGTTTCGCCATGAATGTCGCAAAGCAGTTGTGACGCAACGCGGCTTCGCGGATCAGACGTTTGAAGTAGAATACCTCATCGGCCAGTTTTACAGGATCGCCATGACGCAGATTGATCTCTAATTGACCGGCTCCGCCTTCTTGCGTGATCCCGTCGATTTCAAACCCCTGAAATTCGGCAAAGTCGTAGATGTCGTCGATCACCGGCCCGAATTCATCGACCGCTGTCATCGAATAAGCCTGCCGCGCCGCCGCAGGTCGGCCCGAGCGGCCCATCATCGGCTTGATCCCTTGCGCGGGATCTACATTCGGCGCGACAAGAAAAAATTCCATCTCGGGGGCGACAACCGGCTTCCAACCTTTGTCGTGATACATCTTCACAACGCGTTTGAGCACATTGCGGGGGCTGAAAGGGATCGGCTCGCCATCTCGGTCGAACGCGTCGTGAATCACCTGCAAGGTCCAGTCGCCCGTCCAAGGAGCGGCCGACGCAGTTGAGAAGTCGGGTTTCAGGATCATGTCCCGCTCAATGAAACCGTCCTCACCTGCAGCTTCGCCCCAATCCCCTGTGATGGTCTGGTAGAAAATGCTGTCGGGTAGGTGAAAATAGGATTGCTTGGCAAACTTTGACGCCGGGACCGCCTTGCCGCGGGCGATGCCGGGCAGGTCAGAGATGATGCATTCAACCTCATCCAGCCGTTTGCCTTCAAAGTAGGTGCGCGCCGCCTCAGGCAGCTGATCTGTCCAGTCGGCCATCAGGCCCTCGCTTTCTTTAGGAACTCTGCCATGTGGTGGCCGATTTTGGCATTATCATCCGGGGCGTCTTTCCGGTTCGCTGCCGCCTGCATCAACGCATCGGGAACCACGCCTTTGCCTCGGGTCTCCATCAAGCCCTGTATGAAGTCATTTCCATATTCAGGATGGGCCTGCACGGTCCAGATCGTATCGCCATAGGTGACCATGGCGTTTTGGCAAAAGTCATTCGTACCGGTGACCACCGCTCCTGCGGGCAGTTTGGTCACTTGATCCTGATGCCAAGCATTCAAGGTGACGGTCTGATCGCCAAAGCTGTATTCCGTGCGTCCTACAGCCCAGCCACCATCAAACTTTTCCACTTTTCCACCAAGCGCTTGCGCGATGATCTGATGTCCAAAGCAGACACCAATCAAGGGGTTCCCTGTCTTCCGAATATCCCGGATCAGCTGTTCAAGCGGGGGAATCCAAACGTGATCTTCGTATGCGCCATGACGAGATCCGGTGATGATCCACCCGTCGGCCTGATGCGCGTCTTCCGGAAACTCACCATCGACCACTGCGTATGTTTGGAATTCAAAGCCGTTCCCACCCAGTAATGCGCGAAACATGCCATCATATTCCCCGAATTGTTCATGCAATTCATCGGGTGGGTGGCCGGTTACAAGGATGCCGATTTTCATAGTTCACCAAATTTGATCAAATTTATTCTAACGGAGCGAAGCGAGCTGGGCAAGAGGTTCAAACGCTCTCAAGATAGCTGAGCCAGTGCTCGTCAGGAGGGTGGGACGCGAATCGTGCAATTTCCTGCCGTTTGGTCATCACCAGGTTGCGGATCAGATCGTCCGGGAAAATGCGCGCAACTACCGGGTCAGTTTCGAAAGCAGAGATGGCCGACGGCCAGTCGGCTGCTAGTTGCGGCAGATCGGTCAACTCATAGGCATTGCCCGAAATCGGGCTGGGCGGTCGCAGGCCATCCTCGATCCCAACCATTGCCGCGCCCAGAACTGCGGCCAGCATGAGATAGGGGTTGATGTCACCGCCAGCAACGCGATGTTCGATCCGTCGGGCGGCAGGGGCACCACCCGGAATGCGCAGGGCTGCCGTGCGGTTTTCATAGGCCCAGCTTGCTCCGGTGGGTGCGTGGGCACCAGGCACCAGGCGCGTGTAAGAATTGCCATGGGGAGCGAAGATCAGCGTAGAGCCGGGCATCGCGGTTAGACATCCAGCAACCGCCGAGCGCAGTTCATCGGTTCCCTCGGCCTCTCCGTCATCGAAGACATTGCGTCCATCGACATCGACGATCGAGAAATGCACATGCATTCCGTTGCCCGCATCCTCGGCATAGGGCTTGGACATGAAGGTTGCTGTGAAGCCATGCTTGCGGGCCATGCCACGCGCCAAGGTCTTGAAAAGCCACGTATCATCGGCGCAGCGCATGGCGTCCTGATGGTTCAGATTGATCTCGAACTGACCGATCCCGCTTTCAGATATTGCAGTCTGAGCAGGAATACCCATAGCGGCGCAACCATCATAGAGGTCGGTGAAGAACGCATCAAACGCGTCCATTTCGGCCATCGACAGAACGGCTTCGTCCCGCAGCCTGCGGCGCGTGACCGGGTTGATCGGAGGCTGCGGTTGGTCGCCTGAGGCGTCAAGCAGAGTGAACTCGAGTTCGGTGGCGGCGATGACCGACCAGCCCCGTTCGGAAAATCGATCTAGAACCGCAGAAAGCGCGTGTCTCGGATCGCCCGCAAAAGGCGTGCCGTCATCGTGGTACAGGCACATGGGCACCAGCGCGGTGGGTGTATCAAGCCAGGGCATGGGAACCGGACCACGCCCGGTGGGGCGCAACACACCATCTGCATCACCGCTTTCGAAGACAAGCGGGCTGCCTTCGATATCAGCGCCCCAGAGATCGACATTGAGCGCAGAGAACGGCATGCGCACGGCGCCTTTGTCCAACTTGGCACCGTATGAGGGCGGCACGCGTTTGCCACGCATCTGACCGTTGAGGTCACAGGCGGCGACGCGGAATGTATGCAGGGCGCTCAGGTCCATTGGGGGCTCCGTGGTCTAGTCACGAGAGGTTTAAATCAGGATTAGCGTCTTGTCACGAAATTTGATCAAATTACGAACAGGCGTCGCTTGCGGTGGGGCGCGAAGTTGAAAATCAACCGACTTGTACAGTGGTCGAGACCGCTGTCTTCCGAGTTGTACAACATTCAAGTGCCCGATTGTGCCGGGCGTAGCGATACCTATAGTCTCAGATATGTTCATCTTTCTTACCATAGTGTTACTGATCGCAGGCGGGGTCGGCTATTACGTCTGGTCCAAGAGACAGGCCCGCGCGGCGCTGTTGGCGACGCGTCTGACCTCGGATCAACAGGACATCATTGATCAGCAAGTTCCCATCATCCGGCGGCTGCCCGCTGGGCTGCGCAGCCACTTGGATGGCAAGGTGAACCTGTTTCTGGATCAAGTGAGCTTCTACGGCTGCGACGGGTTGGAAGTGACTGAGGAGATGGAGCTGTCGATTGCGGCGCAGGCCTGTTTGCTCGTGATCAATAGCGACATTTGGTATGACAATCTGACGACCATTCTGATCTATCCCAATGCGTTCAAGTCAAAGCAGCAGCGGCGCTCGGGCTATGTCGTGTCCGAGAAAGAGATCGTGCGGACCGGGGAAAGCTGGGATCGCGGGCCGGTCATTTTATCATGGGCACACAGCCAGCAGGGCGCTCTGGATGATCGCGACGGGCAGAACGTAGTGCTGCATGAATTTGCGCATCAGATCGATGATCTGTCCGGGGGCACAAATGGCGTACCGATCCTGAGTGAAGGGCAGAGCTTTGCCGAATGGGAAAAGGTATTCCTGACCGCCTATGACGCGCATGTTCACGCGGTTGAAAGCGGGCGGCGGACAGTCATCGATCCGTATGGCGCGACCGGGCATGAAGAGTTCTTTGCCGTCTCGGTCGAAGTGTTCTTTGAGCGCCCGAAAGCACTGAAGCACGAGGTGCCCGAGGTCTATGAGCAGCTTTCGAAACTGTTCCGGCTGAACCCGGTGGAGTGGGCTTAGCGCGCCAAATTTAGTCGGAAGCGCATCTTGGCTTTCCGCTCGGCAGGCAGGTGGCGGTTCAGGCGTTTGTTGACCCTTCCGAAGCCCCAAACGATGACCAGCGTTAGCAGGATGAAATAGAACGCCAGAATCGGGTATGGAATGAAGGGGTTAAACGTCTTGTCCGCGAAATAGCTGGCGTAGTACAGCGCGTCGCCCCGTTGTTGCCAGGCCGGGAAGGCCGAGAAGAAGACCAGCGTTGTAGACTGGAACACAAAGATCGCTTCGTTCGTATAGGCGGGCCACGCCAGCCGCAGCATTGTGGGCCAAACGATACGTCGGAAGCGGGACCAGCCGGACATGCCATAGGCGTCGGCGGCTTCGATATCACCCTTGGGGATTGAACGAAGGGCGCCATAGAAGATCTCACCCGAATAGGCGGAAGTATTCAGGAACAGCACGATCAGCGCCCCCAGCCAGGCCGAGGTGAAGGCGTCGAACATCGGATAGGGCTTCTTCAGCGAAAGGAAGAAGAAATAGGCAAAGAAGAACTGGATGAACAGCGGCGAGCCGCGGAACAAAAAGATGAACCACTCGGACGGTTTACGCAGCCATTTATTCGACGAGGCTTTGCCGACGGCCAACGCGGTGGCGAGGAAGAACCCCGTGACCATCGCCATGATCCCGAAATAGATATTCCAGATCATGCCCGAGCCGATCAGCGTGAAGTGCTCGCACAGGGTGAAATCGGTTTTGGGCAGCAGGCGCTCGCCAAAGCCCAGCGAACGGAGGCCGTAGTCCTGAATGGTCTGGATGCAGCTCATGCGGTGGTCTCCTTGCGCAGAAGCTCTCCGCCCGATGTGGCCTGACCATGGGACAGGCGGCGCATCAGTTTCTCAAGCCCGATTTCCGAGACGCGGGTCATGCCGAGGTAGAAGATCAGCAGGGCGAGGAAGTACCACATGCGCCAGTCGCCATGAGGGTAATCGGTAAAGCGGGATGTTTTTGTGCCGCCCAACTCGCGCGCCCAATAGACGATATCTTCGATGCCCAGCAGAAACAGCAGTGGCGTGGCCTTGATCAGCACCATCCACAGGTTCGATAGGCCGGGTAGGGCGTAGACCCACATTTGCGGCACCAGGATACGCCAAAAGGTCTGGCGGCGTGTCATGCCGTAGGCTGCGGCCGTCTCAAGCTGGGCGTGTGGTACAGCGCGCATGCCGCCGAACAGGACGTTGGCGGCAAACGCGCCGAACACGATAGAGAATGTGACGACGGCAAGGAAGAAGCCGTAGGTTTCATGCACCCATTCGGGTGCAGTGCCCAGCGGCAGCTTGGCGGCCTGACAGACGATGAAGTCGTTGCCCTGCCGCACCGGATCGGTCCATTCGGGGCAGAGCACTTTATGGCGCAGCCATTCAAAGCCCTGATCCAGAGCGATCACGAAGAACAGAAAGAAAGCGATATCAGGCACGCCACGCACGATGGCGATATAGGCCTTACCCAGCCAGCTAAGCGGCGGGAAATGCGATCGCGCTGCCATAGCGCCGGCAAAACCGAAGCTCAGGGCGACCGGGGCGGTGACGGCCAGCAGACCCAGCACCTTGAAGAACGACAAGTAGAACGACCAGTGGACGCCATTGGTCAGATAGCACGAGAACCAGCGGAACGTGCCCAGCGTGTCAGGATCAGCGCAGTAGGAGAACATAAGGCGTCTTTCGAACGTCTGGCCGGTCTCAGGTCCGGCAGGTCCGGCGCGCGCACGCGCCGGACAATTGGACGGAGGGCTTAGTTGGTTACGACCGAGCCGTCTGTGTTGTATGTAGCGATACCTTCGCCAAACCATTTGACCAGCATCTCGTTGAGCGTGCCGTCCGCCTTCATGGACGAAATAGCGTCATCGAACTTGCCGCGCAGTTCTGCGTCGCTCTCGCGCAGGCCCATGCCGATGCCACCGCCCAGCGGGACAAGATCGCCGACAAAGACCAGCTCGCCACCGGATTCCTCAACAATCGGGACCAAGAAGTCATAGTCCGCCAGCACCGCATCCGCTTCGCCGTTGCGCACGGCGGCGATGGTTTCTTCGGGGGTGGCGAATTCGACCAGAGTCGCGCCGGATTCAGCAACGTGACCGGCCTGAATGGTTGCGGTCTGTGCAGCGACGATGCCACCTTTCGTGTCAGCGCCATCTGAAGCAGCTACGTAAGCTGAGGCGGTCGGCGGGTAGTAGTTCTGGGTAAAGTCGATGACCTCATCGCGTTCGTCAGTGATCGACATGCCGGCGATGATGGTATCGTAGTTGCCCGAGACCAGGTTCGGAATGATCGAATCCCAGTCGTTCTTGACCCATTCGCATTCCAGACCAGCGCGCTTGCACAGCTCGTCACCGACTTCACGCTCGAAGCCGTCGATCTCACCAGCATCATTGATGAAGTTGTACGGAGGGTAGGCGCCCTCGGTGCCCATGCGCACAGTTTCGGCCATTGCGATACCGGCGGTCAACGCCAGCGCTGCGGTGGTCAGAATCAGGTTTTTCATGAGTTACTCCCCTTTATTGGTTCTGTCCGTTGGTTAAGCCGCCTGAGTGGCGGAGAGAAAGCCCTGAAGCCGTTCGGATTCAGGGGCAGTGAAAATGTCTTCGGCTGAACCCTCTTCTTCGATCAGGCCCTGATGCAGGAACACAACGTGGCTGGAGATATCCGCAGCCATCTTCATGTCATGGGTCACGATGATCATGGTGCGGCCTTCTGCGGCCAGATCCTTGATCACTTTGATCACTTCCTGTTCCAGTTCGGGATCGAGCGCTGAGGTCGGTTCGTCAAACAGCAGCGCCTGAGGTTCCATGCACAGCCCACGTGCGATTGCGGCGCGTTGTTGCTGTCCGCCCGATAGTTGCGCCGGATAGACGTCGCATTTGTCGCCGATGCCGACCTTTTCCAGATATTTGCGCGCGCTGTCTTCGACCTCGGCCTTGTCGCGGCCCATGACAGTGACCGGAGCCTCCATCACATTCTGCAGGATGGTCATATGGGCCCACAGATTGAACTGCTGGAACACCATCGACAGATTTGTGCGGATGCGCAGCACCTGCTTGGGATCGGCGGGACGGCGATGATTGTGGCTGCCAGTCCAACGGACTGGCTCGCCTTTGAACAGAATCTCGCCCTCTTGGCTGTCTTCCAACAGATTGCAGCAGCGCAGCAGGGTAGACTTCCCCGAGCCGGATGATCCGATCAGCGACACGACGTCGCCGCGATGCGCGGTGATGTCCACGCCCTTGAGCACCTCGAGTTGGCCAAAGCTTTTGTGCAGGTTCTTGATCTCAATGACGGGAGCGGCGTCTGTCACGGGCAGTCCAGATATGATTGGTGTTGGTGCGGTAATAGGGCTGAAAAATCGGGCTAATGCAATGCGCAATTGACAAGTTCACGCAGCGAAATTGCCAAATCGGGCGGTCGCGCTGTCTAAACTGTCAGTTTGTTGGGCGCATTCTGTGACTCGATGCACCATTATCGACAGGTCAGCCAGATCAATCTCTTGATTGCGGCCCAGAGATTCAGGTCACAGGATTCCGGATCAACCGAGGTGATCCTCAGCGAAACCAAATTTATTGAACTGGCTTGATCCAATCACCAAAACTGTTTGAATTTGGGAATAATTCGTTTTGAGTTAAAGATTGAAATATACGAATTCAATTCACGTAAGGGGCTTCTTGTGATCGCGCTATTATTTGCATTGTTCGCCGGCACGATGGTGCTGGCATACTTTAAGCTGGTCAGAATTTCATACGCATTGTTCGTGCTGACGCTTTTGGCGAGTGCCTACTGGCTGAAGTTTCACGCCACGACCCCCTTAACGATTCAACTGTGAGGTCGTCCAATGTCACCTGAATTTGCTCGTAACATGAATGCGATTGGTGCACTGGCGGTTTGCCTGGTTCTGGTGCTTGCCTTCTACTTTCAGCTTGTCCTTTACGAACTGCCCTGTCCGTTATGTTTGCTCCAACGCGTGGGATTCGTGGCCGTTGGGTTCGGGCTTGCTCTGAACCTGTTATGGGGTACGCGCGCCAGAAACTATGGCATCGTGCTGGTGGCAGCGATATTTGGGATCAGCGTTTCGATCCGCCAGATCCTGCTGCATATCGTGCCCGGAACAGGGCACTACGGCTCCCCGGTTCTGGGCCTACACTTCTATACCTGGGCGGGAGTTGCCTTTGGTTTGATCATCCTTGGCACCGCAATCATGCTGGTATTCGAGAAGCAGTATGATCTTGCCTCGGACGTTCGGGCAACCGAACGCTTCGGAGGAAGTACATTGGCCAAAACAGCGTTTTTCCTGATTTTGGCATTGGCCGTCGCGAACGCTGGTTCGGCGCTTTTGGAGTGTGGGCCTGGCATCTGTGACGATCCACCGACGGACTACAAGTTTCTGAATGAGCTTGAAGGCAGCGATTCATAGCGCTGACAACGCCCAAAGGCTTGCCGGTTGATCAGACCTTCGCCGCCTTTTGTCTTGCAAGCGCCGAATCCACATCGCTCACGCCGAGCAGGCTGACGACAAGGCGTAGCAGAGAATCCTCTTCACCGCTGCGGTGCCCATCCGCCAGTGCGACCGACCACATGGCCTGCACAACGGCCAGGCGGTCGTCATAGGCGATCGCCTCTTTGATGGCGCGAGTAAAGCGGACGGTGTCGGGCGCCTCGGCTTCAAGGTCTTCGGCTCGGGCGCGCAGGGCTGCGGCCTCAAATGGCGACAGGCCGTAGCGTTCGGCCGAGATGCGGTCGATTCGGGCCATTTCGGTATCGGCATAGTCGTTGTCGGACCGAGCGATACGCACCAACAGGGCGGTGAGGGCCAGACGGGCATCATCTTCGACAAGCGGGTCGGGCTGCGGCTGCGTGAGCCGGGACAGGAAATCACTGAACATAAGCGTTTATATAGAGATAGCCTAGGTCGCTTCCAAGCGGCTTTGTATCCGCTCGCGTGCCGCTTTGCTGTCGTTGAAGCTGAGGCCCATGGCAATGCGGGCTTCTTCGACGATCTTGACCTCGCCCTCGTCCGAGTTGCCATCGGCCAGCACGACCTCCCACAGGGCGTCAAGCGCGGCCAAGCGTTCCTGAAGATCGGTGGTTTCGCGGATCAGTTTGCCGAATGTATCTGTTTCCGGAGCAGCTGCGTGCAATTTTTCGCAGGTGGCGCGGACCTTGGCGGCCTCGATCGCATTGTGCTGGTAAAGTCGCGCAAGAATGCGGTCGATCAGGCTGATCTCTTCCAGCTTGTAGTCGCGGTCGGCCTGCGCGACACGTACCAGCAATGCCCCCAGGGCCAGTTCGGCATCAGGATCGGGCAGTTTGTCATGTTGCGGCGGCCGAAAGGCCTGGAAGAATTTTTTCAACATATCGGCAGGATATTCCGTAATTCGAGGCGCGCCAAGCGGTGCTAGCCCTCATAGCCCTGAATAATCACAAGATCGCCGGTCGAAACCGGATCGCGCAAGGCCTTGGCGGCTTGATAGGCATCGCTTTCATAGCAGGCCAGCGCCTGTTCATAGCTGGGAAATTCGATGACAACTGTGCGGGCGCGAGCCTTGCCTTCAGGCTCGCTCCTCTCGCCGCCGCGTACAAGAAACTTGGCCCCGTAATCGGCGAATGGGGCCGCATTGGCAGCAATGTAAGATTTGTAGGTTTCAATGTCGTCTACATCGACATGGGCAACCCAGTATCCTTTGGCCACAAGGTGTCCTCCGCTGGTATCGGATGCAAGGTGCGGAGGAACAGGTTGAAATGCAATCCCCTAAAAGTGGATCATCCACCGGATTGCAGCGCGGCGCGTGCTGAATCCTGTAACCAAGCGGTCATTTGCCGATAGGGAACCGGGCCATAGCTGATCCGGGCCACGCCGAGTTTCGCCAGCGTCGGCGTGTCAGGCGTGCCGGGCAGGGCGATGATGTTGACCGGCAGGTCGGTGGCCGCGCAAAGCTGGCCGATCATGGATTCGTCTTTCAGGCCCGGCGCGAAGAACCCGCTGGCTCCGGCATCGGCGTAGGCTGCCGCGCGGGCCATGGCGTCATCCAGCTTCGCTTGATCATGCGCGTCCGGAGCGGCTTTGAGGAAGATGTCAGTGCGGGCGTTGATGAAGGCGGGAACACCGGCCACGTCACAGCTTTCGCGCATCGCAGCGACACGCGCTGCCTGTGTTTCAATGTCATAAAGATCTTTAGTTCCAACGACCTGATCTTCGAAGTTAAAGCCGATTACTCCGGTTTCCAGCGCGCGTTTGACATTGGCCGATATGCCAAAAGTATCCTCGGCATAAGCGCCTTCGAGGTCCATGGTGACCGGTATATCAACCGCCTCGACAATGCGGCGAGCGTTGTCTAACGCCAACTCAAACGGGATGTTCTGGCCGTCCGAAAACCCCTGCGCCATCGCGACCGGAGCACTGCCAGTCGCCAGCGCTTTGGCCCCTGCATCGCGTACAGCGACGGCGCTGCCGGGGTCCCAAATGTTATAGAGGATGACCGGATCACCCTTCTTGTGCAGGGCGGCAAATGTTTCTGCTTGGGTAATCTGATCGGTCATGGCCGGTCTCCTGTCGCTGCTATGGCGGTAGTTAACCGTGCAAACCGCCGGCGCGTAAAGATATTTCGCGCCGACTGGTACAAATCTGTTATCGGCCCGTGATCAGACCAGACGCGAGGTGTCTTTCGCGGCGCGCACGAATTCGCGGAACAGGGGGTGCGGGTCGAAGGGTTTGGATTTCAGTTCCGGGTGATACTGAACACCAATAAACCATGGGTGATCCGACCATTCGACGATTTCCGGCAGGCGACCATCCGGGGACATGCCCGAGAAATTCAGGCCTGCCTTTTCCAGTTTGTCGCGGTACTTGATGTCGACCTCGTAGCGGTGACGGTGGCGTTCCTCAATCTGGGTGCCGCCATAGACTTCCGCGACCTTCGAGCCTTCGGCCAGAACCGCATCATAGGCGCCCAAACGCATGGTGCCGCCCTTGTCGTCTCCGACTTTGCGTTCGACCTTGTGGTTGCCCTGCACCCATTCTTTCAGGTGGTAAACAACGGGTTCAAAACGCTTTTTGCCAGCCTCGTGGTCGAATTCCTCGGACCCGGCTTCGGTGATTCCCGCCGCGTTGCGTGCGGCTTCGATCACGGCCATCTGCATGCCCAGACAGATGCCCAGATAGGGCACTTTGTGTTCACGCGCATATTGAGCGGCCTTGATCTTGCCTTCTGTCCCACGCTCGCCAAAGCCGCCGGGGACGAGGATGGCGTGGAAGCCTTCCAGATGAGGTGCGGCGTCTTCGTTGTCAAACACCTCGGCATCGACCCACTCGATCTTGACGCGGACGCGGTTGGCCATGCCGCCATGGGTCAGGGCCTCGGCAATTGACTTGTAGGCATCTTCAAGCTGGGTGTATTTGCCGACGATGGCTACTTTCACTTCGCCTTCGGCGTTGTGGATGCGGTCGCTGACGTCTTCCCATTTGGCCAGATCGGGCTTGGGGGCCGGGCTGATCTGGAATGCGTCCAGAACCGCCTGATCCAGACCTTCACGGTGATAGGCCAGCGGGGCGTCGTAGATGGTGCTGAGGTCTTGTGCGGCAATCACGCTGTCAGGGCGGACGTTGCAGAACAGGGCCAGTTTTTCGCGTTCTTTGGTTGGAATCGGTCCCTCGGACCGGCAGACCAGAATGTCGGGGGCTAGACCGATCGAGCGCAACTCTTTCACCGAGTGCTGGGTCGGCTTGGTTTTCAACTCGCCCGAGGCTTTGATATAGGGCAGCAGCGTCAGGTGCATGAAGATACACTGACCGCGCGGCTTGTCCTGACTGAACTGGCGGATCGCTTCAAAGAAGGGCAGGCCCTCAATATCACCTACGGTGCCGCCGATTTCACAGAGCATGAAATCAACTTCATCCTCGCCAATCGCGATGAAATCCTTGATCTCATTCGTGACGTGCGGGATCACCTGAATGGTTTTGCCGAGGTAATCTCCACGGCGCTCTTTCTCCAGCACATTGGAATAAATCCGCCCCGAGCTGACCGAGTCGGTCTTACGTGCCGCCACACCGGTGAAGCGTTCGTAATGGCCAAGGTCCAGATCGGTTTCAGCGCCGTCATCGGTGACGAATACTTCGCCATGTTCGAAGGGCGACATGGTGCCCGGATCGACGTTTAGATAGGGGTCCAGCTTGCGCAGACGCACCGAATATCCCCGGGCCTGCAACAGCGATCCCAACGCCGCCGAAGCCAGTCCTTTGCCCAAGGACGAAACCACACCACCAGTGATGAAAATAAAACGCGCCATGTTTTTCGGCTGCTCCCGTGAGACGTCATTATTAGCTGCCCGGCGGTTCGAAAAAACCGCTGCATCACGGGACTTCACGTATAAAGGATTCGCGCACATAGCGCAAGAGAACCGCAAGATGCTGTTGCAGTTCCCTTATGATTTTCTAGGTTTTGTGGCTTAGTCGGCCGCCTGCGGGATCAGCGGAGCATTGTCGCCTTGCGCCGGCGGCAACAATTCATCTGCCGATGGGACTGCCGGAGCGCTTTCCTCAGCCGGGGCCGGGGCAGGCACGCCCAAACGGTCAATCACCGAGCTGCCAGAAGATTTCTGGGCCGCCAGAATCGTCAGCGTGATCGAGGTGACGATAAAGCACGCGGCCAGGATCCATGTCAGCTTGCCCAACGCCGTTGCTGCCGCGCGGCCCGTCATGGCCCCGCCGCCACCGCCACCCATCCCAAGGCCGCCGCCTTCGGAACGTTGCATCAGCACAACGACAATCAGGCCCAAGGCCAGAAGAAGGTGGATGATGAGAACGACGTTTTCCATGGTGGTCCTGTACAGCGTGGCGTGTATCGCGTGGTACTTATGCAAGTTTGCCAGCGGGGGCAAGTCACGAGTTGGCATCACGTGCGGTGATGTTTCATATCACACCAAAGAGACTGGACAGAGCGCTGTTCTGTCGCGCAGGCTGCGCCTCATGCCACATGATGATCACGACCACCCGCACGCCCTGTTGCCTCCCGAACCCGCGCTGCGCGTCAAAGCGCTTGAGACGATTCTGACCCGCAAGGGTCTGATTGATCCTGCAGCGCTGGATGAAATCATCGATACTTATCAGAACAAGATAGGTCCACAGAACGGCGCGCATGTTGTTGCCAAGGCTTGGAGTGATCCCGATTTCAGAGCCGCGCTGCTGGCAGACGCCACATCAGTCGTGGCGGATCTGGGCTATTACGGTCGTCAGGGTGAGCATATGGTGGTCGTCGAGAACACGCCTGAACAGCACAACATGGTCGTCTGCACCTTGTGCAGCTGTTACCCGTGGCCGCTGCTAGGAATTCCACCGGGCTGGTACAAATCTGACGCTTACCGCGCCCGCGCCGTGCGAGAGCCGCGCAAGGTCCTGTCTGAGTTTGGCGTTACCTTGCCCGAAGGCACTTCGGTTCGCGTCTGGGATTCGACGGCCGAAATTCGTTACCTCGTCCTGCCGATGCGCCCAGAGAGCACAGAAGGATTGAACGCGGATGAACTGGCCGCGCTGGTCACCCGCGACAGCATGATCGGCACTGGGCTACCCAAGGTGCCGTCATGACGCGCGTACATGATATGGGAGGGCGCTTTGGTGATGGTCCGGTGAACCCGGAACCCGAAGACGCGCCGGTGTTTGCCGAAGACTGGCACGGTCGGGCGCTGGCGGTAACGCTCGCTGCGGGGTTTCTGGGGCAATGGAATATCGATGTCTCACGCCACGCGCGGGAAAGGTTGTCTCCTACGGACTACGCGCGGTTTTCTTACTATGAGAAATGGATGTCCGGTCTGGCTGATCTTCTGGTCGAAAAGGGTGTCCTGACGCTTGATGATTTGCGCGGTGTTGACGGGGATGGTGTTCATCCTCTGACTGAGCGTACCCTGAAGGCTGACGCCGTCGCAGGCGCTTTGGCCAAAGGTGGACCCGCAGATCGCCCGTCGAACGTCGAAGTTCGGCTTCAGGCTGGACAGGCCGTCCGAACCTTGGGCCAGAGCGCCAATCGACTGGTTGATGGCGGCCACACCCGGTTGCCGATCTATGCCGCGGGTGCAACGGGTCGCATCCTCAGGCTGCATGGCACTCATGTCCTGCCGGATTCCAACGCCCATGGGTTGGGTGAAGCCCCCGAGCCGCTATATGCGGTCGTGTTTCCCGCCTCAGAACTTTGGGCAAACCCCGAGCATCCGGCGGATGAAGTCGTGCTGGACCTCTGGCAGTCTTATTTGGAGCCCGCATGAGCGATTGTATCACTCACTCGGCCCCCGAGCCGGTTTTTGCCGAGCCCTGGCACGCGCAGGTTTTTGCGGTCACAGTGGCCTTGAACGAAGCGGGCCGGTTTGATTGGCCGGACTGGGCGGAACGGTTTTCCAATACTTTGAAACGGAACGGCCTCAAAAAAGATCTGGATGGTGGGGACGATTACTTTCACGCTTGGTTAGAGACCTTGGAGGCGCTGCTGGCTGAGCAGGGGGAAGCGCCCACTGATGATGTCCAGGATCTTCGCAATGCATGGGAAGAGGCTTACCTGACAACACCCCACGGTCATCCCGTACAATTGCGCTAAAAGCAGAGGGGGCGCTGCCCCCGCCGCCCGTCCGGGCGACTCCCCCGAGGTACTTTTGGCCAGATGAAGCAGGGGATCCGCTCTTCATCTGGCCAAAAACACCTCCGCCGGAGGCATCGCGCGCAGCACGATTTGTATCTGCGGCGAAATATCGGTTTCCCTGCCGTCTGTGCCCGGCTATATGAGCCGGGTTTGAATATTCAGCGCAAAAGGACCGGATATGGCCAACGTGGTTGTTGTCGGCGCCCAGTGGGGCGACGAAGGAAAAGGCAAGATCGTCGACTGGCTCAGTGAGCGAGCGGATGTGATCGCGCGTTTTCAGGGTGGACATAATGCCGGGCACACGCTGGTCATTGAGGGTGAGGTTTACAAACTGCATGCGCTACCTTCGGGCGTCGTACGCGGTGGAAAGCTGAGCGTGATCGGTAATGGGGTCGTTCTGGACCCTTGGCACCTGATCAAAGAGATCGGTACCATCCGCGCGCAGGGTGTCGATATCACGCCCGAGACGCTGATGATTGCCGAGAACACCCCGCTGATCCTACCGTTCCATGGCGAGCTGGATCGTGCGCGCGAAAGCCAGAACTCGGTGGCCAAGATCGGCACGACCGGTCGCGGGATCGGTCCATGCTATGAAGACAAGGTTGGTCGGCGTGTAATCCGGGTGGCTGATCTGGCTGATGATGCGACGCTGGCGCTGCGGGTCGATCGGGCCTTGGTCCATCACAATGCGCTGCGCAATGGGCTGGGGTTGGAACCTATTGATCGTGACGCGTTGATTGCGCAGTTGAAAGAGATCGCGCCGCAGATTTTGCCTTTCGCAGCACCGGTGTGGAAGGTGCTGAACGAGAAGCGCAAGGCAGGCAAGCGAATCCTGTTCGAAGGCGCACAGGGTGCGCTGCTGGATATCGATTTCGGGACCTATCCATTTGTGACATCGTCGAATGTGATTGCGGGCCAGGCCTCGACAGGCGTTGGGATTGGGCCGGGTTCGATCGACTTCGTTTTGGGCATCGTCAAGGCGTACACGACCCGCGTGGGTGAGGGGCCTTTCCCAACCGAATTAGACGACGAAGATGGCCAGCGCCTGGGCGAACGGGGGCATGAGTTCGGCACCACGACGGGGCGCAAACGCCGTTGTGGTTGGTTCGATGCCTGTCTGGTACGCCAAACCTGCGCGACTAGCGGTGTGAACGGCATCTCCCTGACTAAGCTGGATGTGTTGGACGGGTTCGAGACGCTGAAAATTTGTGTCGGGTATGAGCTGGATGGCGATCGTCTGGACTATCTGCCGACCGCCGCCGACCAGCAAGCACGTTGCACGCCGATTTACGAAGAGATGCCGGGCTGGAGCGAATCCACCGAAGGCGCGCGCAGTTGGGCAGACTTGCCTGCGAACGCGATCAAATACGTGCGCCGCGTCGAGGAATTGATCGAATGTCCGGTCGCCCTTTTGTCCACCAGCCCGGAGCGGGAGGACACCATTCTGGTGACCGACCCGTTTGCAGATTGATGAGCAGCAACGACAAACCCGGCCTTAGCTATAAGGCACGTCGGCGGTGGTCATTGGTGCTGCTGCTGATCGGGCTCCCCATCTATATCGTTGCGGTTGTGACAATCGTGAACTGGCTGGATCGCCCGCCGATCTGGCTGGAACTTCTGGTATATGTCGCGCTTGGCATTGTCTGGGCGTTGCCGTTCAAATTTGTCTTCCGCGGGGTGGGCAAAGAGGACCCGGATCAAGATCAAAGCTAAGCCGCCCGATTGTCTTGGTGTCTTCTGCGTGGCACGATGTTTGCGACTTTCTTTCGCGGCAACCAGAGGCAGATAGGGCATGAAAAACCGGGTATTAGCGGCGGTTACCACAACATGTATCGCGAGCAGCGCTCAGGCCGATGATTGGCGCTATACCATTGCGCCTTATTTCTGGGGGCCGGAATTCAGAACCTCACTGGACGTGGGACCAAACCCGCCGGTGAACGGGGATACCTCGATCTTCGACATTCTGAAGGGCGCGTTCCTGATCGCTGGTCAGGCCCGAAATGGGCGTTGGACCATTGGTGGTGAATTCAATTATCTCAATTTGGGTGACGATGTCTCGGTCGGTCGGTTTGACGATGCAGCCAGTTGGGATCTTGAGGGCACGATGGTCTCACTGGCGGCCAGCTATGCGGTCTATCAGGATGATCGGTCACGGTTGGAAGCGTTGGCCGGGCTGCGCCATTGGGACCTGGATGTTTCGACCACCGTGCTGGATCGCACCTTCAGCACAGATCAAAGCTGGACCGACCCGTTGATCGGCGCACGCTATAACTACGCGCTGAATGACCGCTGGAGCCTCACAGCGATGGGCAATATCGGCGGCTTCGGTTATGGCTCGGAATTCCAGTGGGAAGCGCTGGTGCAGGCTAGTTGGAAGTGGCGTGAGAATATCAACGTTGCGGGTGGGTATCGCCATCTGGATGTTGAGTTTGAAGACGGGCGCGATGTGATTGATCTGATCCTGACCGGCCCTTACGTGGCGCTGGCGTTCAACTTCTGAACTTGATTGGCTTTTTGGCTGCCAGCCACGGAACGAAAAAGGGCCAAAGTTTCCTCTGGCCCAATTTTGTCTTGAGGGGGTATTGGGGGATCTTGGTGTCAGCCAGCGGCACGCTCGTCGTCGTTCGGGCGGAACCCGATTTGGGTTGAGGCGGCGAAACGGCCACCTCCGGCCTTTTCGATCTTGCCGTCCCGCAGTAACTGACCGAATGAGCGCAAGCTTTCTTCGCGGTTGAACGAGTCCTGCTTGAGCGAGCGAACTTTGTTCATCAGCTGTGGACGCGAGAACTGCTCCTGACCTTCGATGAAGGACAGATAAGCCGCGGCAGCTTCCAGCAGGTCGAGTAGCGATTGGGCACCCTGTTCTTGCGCAAAGGCTGCAAAACCACCTTCTTCATCTGCAGATTCCTCGTCCGCTGAGGTGACACGGCGCGGTGTCACCGGGCCGGTGTCAGCCGTTTCGGTATCCACCCGCTGTTCAGCCACCAGTTTCAATGGTGCGGCAGCATCCGGGGTGGGGCGTTCACTGGTGACCTCGATCTCGGGTCGGCGTGGATTGACGACCGAGGCCAGATCACCGCGATAATCATCCTCGGGGGTCTGAGATTTGTCTGCGCCATCTTCGCGGTCTGCTTCGGTTGCAGCAACGGCAGTGCGCAGGTGAGAATATGTTTCGCGCTGACCGCTAGTGGCAGGATCATCCATATGGGCGCCCGCTTCGTCCATCAGGCGCGATACGTCCTGATCCAAACCCGTCATATCGGGCAGCTCAGCCGTCGTGTTTGCCGCCAGCTCGGATTCTACCAGCGCCATTTCGTCAAGCAGCAGCGCCTCATCCTCGGCCGAGATGACGCCATGGGCGAGGCCGGTAAGATCCGGTGATGTTTCATCTTCGTCGGTGTCGTCTTCGTCGGTGTCGTCCTGGCCATTCAGAATGTTTGACGGGCCTTCGTCTTCAGTTTCAGATTCGTCGTCGAGGTCCGAGAACAACACGTCCTTGTCCGTGACATCGGCCGACGGCTGTTCGGGCGCTTCGTCCTCGTCTTCAAATTCGGCAGTGATCGCCGGTGAGATGATCGGGGCTGCTTCGACTTCGTCCTGTTCGATAGCGGCAGGCGCGAGTGGTTCTTCGTCCTCAACCGGCAGCTCGGCGATCGTTGCCATTTGCTCGGATTCGGCAGGCTGTTCGACCTGCGGGGCCGTTGCCGGAGCGTCGTCCGCGGCCGTGTCTTCCAGATCGGCCGGGCTCAGCGCGCCGGACTCAAAAGCGGCAGAAATTGCATCGACCTTTGGCTTTACGGGCTGCAGATAGCTGACGTCTTCGTCTTCAGAGTATCCGGCAGGGGCAGCATCGGAATGCGAAACAACAGCCCGGATTCGCTGCAGCTTGGCTGCGATGCTGTCAGCGGCGGGGGCATCGTCGGATTGCGGAACAGACGGAGCAGGGGGAACAACATCCGCGACAGGCTGAACAGGTTCAGGTGTTGTGGCTGGCGCAATTGCAGCGGGGGTCGGTGCTGCAACCGGGGCGGCTTCCGTTGCGCGCAGCAACAGGCCGGTCTCGTTCTGGCTGGCTTCAACCTTCTGTGCGGCGTCCCGTTGTGCGATCCGGGTCAGCATCTCGGCGTCAGGCTGAGGGGGTTCCGATCCGAAGTATCGGTCATCCGCTGCAAGGTCCCGGAAATACTCGGCGATCGCCTTCATTGTTTCAAATGAATCGTCAAAGCCTTCGAGGGTGCACGAGAAGGTGCCGTATGAAACGGTGAGTACCTTGTTGTTCTGTACCATCAGACGCATGTCCTTTACAAACTACCAGGTCGACTACCAGACACAGCAGGGGCAACCGACTCGAAACTCTAGCCATGAAGCTATCATTTTGTGGTTTCATTATGTCCAAAACTGGAAAATATGGTCAATCTTGTGGAAAATGGGGCAATTGTTCGCTCTGGCGGGCCAATCGGGCTGTTTGGTGGGGGCGAAATCTGTTCAGAGGATGTGAATCTGGTGCTAAATCGCGTCAATTCTGCCGTTGCGGCGGATGGCGGTGCGGCTGCGTTGATTGATTCGGGACGGATGCCGGACGCAGTGATCGGCGATTTGGACTCGATTACGGCAGAATATCGGGCCCGGATTCCCAAGGATCGGTTGTTCCGGATATCCGAGCAGAACAGCACCGATTTTGACAAGGCGCTGCGCAATATGGATGCGCCTGTGGTGCTGGCAGCAGGATTTCTGGGCGCGCGGGTGGATCATCAGTTGGTGGCGTTCAATACTCTGGTTCGGTTGCAGGATCGGCCTTGTGTCCTGTTGGGCGCACGAGAAATTGTCTTTCATACGCCACCCAGGATCAGTCTGGAGCTCACAGCAGGAGACACGGTTTCATTGTTTCCGCTGCGGCGGGTGACCGGGCGCAGCGAGGGGCTGGAATGGCCGATTGATGATCTGGTGCTAGAACCGGACGGGCAGGTCGGAACCTCAAACCGAGCGCTAGGCGCGCTAAAGCTTGAGGTCGATGGACCCGGGTTGCTGACGATCCTGCCGCGCGCGGCGTTGGATCAGGTCATGCAGGCGTTTCAGTCGGGCCGGACCGAGCGTTGGCCCGCTCGTGCAGGATAACGTAGAGCCCGGCGGCGATGGTGATGCCGATGCCCAGCGCGGCCAGCCCGTTTGGCAGATCGTGGAAGATCAGCCAGCCGATCAGGGTGGCGACCGGAATCTCTAGATATTGCATCGGGGCCAGAGTCGCAGACGGCGCATAGCGCAGAGACCATGTCATAAGTAGATGCGCCACGGTGCCCAGCACACCGATCCCCAGCAGCAGCCAGAGCGTCTCGGCCGTGGGCATCGTCAGGGACATTGCGGGCAGGCCGATTTGGGAACCCAGCAGGACAATCGGCAGCAAAAAGGCGGTTGCCATGGCCCCCGATACAGCCTGCAGCGCAACCGGGTCTGTTTCCTTGGCGATCTGCCGCGTAACCAACATGAACAGGGCGAAGACCACTGCGACGATCAAGGGCAACAAGGCAGGCGCGCCCACTTGTGCAAAGCTGGGTTGGATGACCAGCAAGGTGCCGATGAATCCCACGACACAGGCGACCAGACGTCGGGGGCCGACCTGTTCGCCCAGAACGTATTTGCCCAAAAGCAGCATGATGAAGGGCATTACAAAGGCGATGGCCACGGTATCGGCCAGCGGCATATATTGCAGCGCTGTGAACATCGCTGCGATCCCAATGATGTGCAGAAGGGTGCGGATCATCGTCAGGCGCAAAACGCGCGGCGTCATCTTCCATGGCTTGCCGGTCATCGCGATCAGTGGGATCAGGATCATCGCCTGAACAGCAAACCGCACCAGTACCAGCAGTCCCAAAGCTGTGGTTTCACCCAACAGCTTTGCCATCCCGTCACCCAGCGGTGCGAGCACGCAAAAGCCGAGCATCAATATGATGCCGAGAACGGGACGATCCTGAGTCATGTGCGCGACGCTAGCGGTTTCGCGGCAGAGGGGGAAGCTCTGATCTCAGGTGTCGGGCAGGGGTTGGACTTTGGTGTAATCCGGGCCGATGCAGGTGGGCAGGCCGTCACCAAGCTGCAGCCAGCTAAGCTTTTCCTCGTGCGCGACATGCAAGGTTGGGCTGAGTGCTTCGGGTTTTTCCAGCGTCGCCACATAGAGGTGCATAACATCCGACATCACAGTCGAGCGGAAGGAGATTGGCGTGCCGCAATGGGGGCAGAAACTGCGCTCGACTCCGGGGGAGGAGTTGAACCGTTTTGGCTGTTCCCCGGTCCAGCGCCAATTGCCGTCGCGCACCCCGAAATAGGTGGTCATCGGGGCCGCGCATTGGCGACGGCAGCTGTCGCAATGGCAGGTGACACAGGACAGAACCGGAGGGTCAACCTCGTATCCAATCTTGCCGCACAGGCAATGTCCGCGCATGTCACCCCACTTGTTCTTGCTGTCAGATCAGCAGTTCGGCACGTTGACGGCCAACCCGCCCAAAGATGTTTCCTTGTATTTCTCGTGCATATCCTCGCCGGTCTGGCGCATAGTTTCAATGGCCGCGTCCAAAGGCATAAAGTGCTTGCCGTCGCCACGCAGGGCCAGCGAGGCCGCCGAGACGGCCTTGATCGCGCCCAATCCGTTACGCTCGATACACGGCACCTGCACAAGGCCCGCGACTGGGTCGCAGGTCATGCCAAGGTGATGTTCCAACGCGATCTCGGCGGCGTTTTCAACCTGCTCAGGCGTACCGCCCATCACGGCGCACATGCCTGCCGCAGCCATGGCTGACGCGCTGCCAACCTCGGCCTGACAGCCCGCTTCAGCGCCCGAGATCGAAGCGTTGAACTTGACCAGACCACCGATGGCGGCGGCGGTCAGCAGGAAATCCTCGATATGGCTTTCGGACGCGCCGGGCACGTGATCGAGGTAATAGCGCAGAACTGATGGCAGCACGCCTGCCGCGCCATTTGTAGGGGCGGTGACAACCTGCCCACCGGCTGCGTTTTCCTCGTTCACGGCCATGGCGTAAACGCTCATCCAGTCGTTGATCGTATGCGGGGCATTCAGGTTCATGCCGCGTTCTGCCAGAAGGGCATCGTGAATGCCTTTGGCGCGGCGGCGCACGCTGAGACCACCGGGCAGGATGCCATCCGTTTTTAGCCCACGCTCGATGCAGTCATTCATGACCTGCCAAAGACGCGCGGTGCCTTTGGCAAAGCTATCCGCGCAACCGCGCGCGATCTCATTTTCGCGCTTCATTTGAGCGATGCTTTTACCGTTGTCTTTGGCCATTTGCAGCATTTCGGCGGCGGATTTGAACGGGAAGGGCACAGGCGCACCTTCGTCAGTTGCCTTGCCTTCGGCCAATTCCTCTTCCGTAAGAACAAATCCTCCACCGATGGAGTAGTAGACCTGACGCAGGATGACATCGCCTTGTGCGTCAGTGGCCATCAGGATCATACCATTGGCATGACCGGGCAGATTGTTGTCGTAGTCGAAGATCAGATCGGCTTTGGGATCAAAGCTCAGCGTCGGCAGGCCTTCGGGTGTCACCGTATGGGATTCTGCGATAGCTGCCAGTGTGGCTTCGGCCTTGTCGTTGTCATAGGTGTCGGGCACAAACCCGGCGAGGCCCAGAATGGTAGCGCGGTCGGTGGCGTGGCCGACGCCGGTAAAGGCCAGCGAGCCGTGCAACGAGCCGCGCAGGCCCGAAAACTCGAACGGTGAGGCGCGCATCAGGTCAAGGAACCGTGCAGCGGCCACCATCGGACCCATGGTGTGGGAAGAAGATGGGCCGATGCCCACTTTGAACATATCGAAGACAGAGAGAAACATATCAGGTAGCTGAGCCTTCTGGAGGGTTGGCGTAGGTCGGCGAGGTGAAGGGAGTGACCCCCAGCCCCTCGGCGGCAATAGCTGCGCGGGTCGACGGGTTTGATTCTAGCTGCATCAGGATTTTTTGCAGATAAGGCGTGTCGGCGAGTTGATACCAGCTGCGGTCCGCCTTAGCGGGATAGAGCGCCATCCAGCGCATCATGCAGGACACATATATCGTCAGGACTGAAGGGTGATCAGCACTGAACCAGTCGGGCGCTTTTTGGGCTTGAGCATCCAGCAGATTCAGGTGCTGCCGCAGCCGCGGGCGGATGCCGGAGCGTAGTGTATCGGACTGATCAGCAGCGATGTATTTCTCGGCATAGAACAGCATTCGCAGATCGGCATGCAGGGTATTAGAGGCGAAGAATAGCCACTTCAGGAATGCCGCCCGATCAGGGCTGACCTGTGTCGGGGCCAATTGCCCATGCGTATCAGCCAGCCACAGCAGGATTGCGGCGGTCTCGAAGATCGGACCCTGGGGCGTCTCCAGCACCGGGATCAGCCCGTTCGGATTCAACGCCCGATACGCCGCACTATTCTGTGCATCGCGGGCGCGATCGACCAGTATGGTCTCATAGGGCAGGCCCATCTCTTCCAGCGCCAGTCGGATCACCAGCGAGGCGTTGTCGGGGGCGTAGTGCAGGCGGTATGGCGATTCCATGGCGACTATCTAGGGGGTCTGGCGATCACAATAGAGGCTGATTGCGACGTTTCCTATCGGAAACGCGTATTTCAGCGACATGTTAGCACAGGTATGAAGTGTTTTGCCTCTCGCAGTTGCGCGGGGCATTCCGTATAAGTCTGGCAGTATTCTTGGGGGAAGCTGCCATGACCAGAGACTTGTCGCCCATCGACAAAGCGAAATACGTTGCTGCCTGTCGCGCCGCCGATCTTGTTCAGGACGGGATGCGTGTGGGATTGGGGACAGGCTCGACCGCCGCGTGGTTTGTGCGCCGCCTGGGTGAACGGGTGCGCGATGGAGGGTTGAAAATCAAGGGCGTTCCGACGTCGACCGCGACGGCGCAATTGGCGCGGGAAGAAGGGATCGAGGTCGTCTCGCTGGATCAGGCCGGCTGGTTGGACCTGACAATCGACGGCGCGGATGAGTTTGATGGCGAGTTCAACCTGATCAAGGGCGGTGGTGCTGCGCTGTTGCAGGAAAAGATTGTGGCCACAGCCAGCGATCAGATGGTGGTGATCGCGGATGCAGGCAAAGAGGTTGAGACGCTGGGCGCATTCCCTCTGCCGGTCGAGGTGATCCCGTTCGGCTGGCAGACCACCCGCACCCTGATTGAAGAGGCGCTGGACACGATGGATGTGCTGGGCACCTCGGTCACTTTGCGCATGAACGGTGAAGCACCCAAGGTTACGGATGAGGGCAATCACATTCTGGACCTGCATCTCAAGCGGATCGGCAATGCCCGCCAACTGGCACTGGTGATGAATCAGATCCCGGGTGTGGTCGAAAATGGGCTGTTCATTGATATTTGCGACAAGGTTGTCATTGGTTATGGCGATGGCCGGGTCGAATTGCGTGATATCAATGAGGGTACAGTCCTGACCGATATGCTGGGCGACGCCGGGGACAACCTGTTTTCTGATCTGGCGGACTAAAGATCAGGCAGGTGGCGCGATAAACTGCAGAAGAAAAATCACTATTTCCCGCGTCAGGGGTTGGCAGTTCAGGATTTGCGCCCAGATATCCAGTGAATTTTGGACACGCGGAATAAAAGGAACTCGTACATGAGCTTTGACTATGATCTGTTCGTCATCGGAGGCGGCTCGGGCGGAGTTCGCGCGGCACGGGTGGCGGCGGGTGAAAACGGCGCCAAGGTGGCTCTGGCGGAAGAGGATCGTTACGGCGGAACCTGCGTGATCCGTGGCTGTGTACCCAAGAAGCTGATGGTTTTCGCTAGCGAGTTCGCGGATACGGTCGGGGACGCGCAGGCTTATGGCTGGGACATGCAGCCGGGTGCGTTCAACTGGAACACTTTCAAAGTTAAGCTGCACGCAGAGCTCGATCGGTTGGAAGGTATCTACCGCAATATCCTGAAGAACAATGGTGTCGAGAGTTTCGACCAGCGCGCCCATGTCGTTGATCCGCATACGGTGGAACTGGCTGATGGTACCCGCAAGACAGCCAAGCATATTCTTGTCGCAACGGGCGGTCGTCCGGTTGTACCCGAGTTCCCCGGATCTGATCTTGCGATCACCTCGAATGAGATTTTCCACCTGGAGGAACTGCCCGAATCCATGCTGATCGTTGGCGGTGGATATATCGCCTGTGAATTTGCCGGGATCATGAATGGGATGGGGGTCAAAACGACTCAGTTCTATCGCGGGGCGCAGATTCTGCGGGGCTTTGATGATGAGGCGCGCGGGCTGATCAGTGAAGAGATGTGCCAGAACGGGATCGACCTGCATCTGGGTACCAACGTGCTTGAGATGAAAAAGCAAGGCGACAAAATCTGGGTGAAGGCCACAAATGGCTCCGAGCAGCTATTCGACGTTGTGATGTATGCCACGGGCCGCGCGCCGAATGCGGATGATCTGGGGCTTGAGGCTTTGGGCGTCGCGCGCGGTCGCAAGGGTGAGATCATCGTGGATGAGTACAGCCAGACCGGCGTGCCCTCGATCTTTGCCATTGGCGATGTAACGGATCGGGTGAACCTGACCCCTGTGGCGATCCGCGAAGGCATGGCCTTTGTCGAGACCGTCTTTAAAGGCAATCCAACGCCCGTTGATCACGAACTGATCCCGACCGCGATCTTTACCCAGCCGGAAATGGGTACTGTGGGCCTCAGCGAGGAAGCGGCTGCGGAACAGGAACCGATTGAGGTTTATGCGACCTCATTCAAGCCCATGCAGAAGGCGTTTGCCGGAGGCACACAGCGCGTGCTGATGAAGCTGATCGTGTCGCAAGAGACGCGGAAAATCCTCGGCTGTCACATCGTTGCGCCGGGCGCGGGTGAGATGATCCAACTTGCCGGAATTGCCGTAAAGATGGGTGCCACCAAAGAAGATTTCGACCGTACGGTTGCAGTTCATCCGGTGATGGCCGAAGAACTGGTGACAATGCGGCAACCTGTGCGCACGGCTTGATTTGCAAGCGCGCGCACACACGTTACAAGGGAACCCGTGATCACACGGTCCAACACAAGGGAAAAGATACATATGGCGGGCAACAGCGGCGGCCCCTGGGGGGGCGGAGGCTCATCCGGAGGCGGAGGAAATCGGGGTAACAACGGGGATGGGCGCAAGCCCCCCGAAGGTGACGGCCCGCAGATCCCCGAGATCGATGAGCTGATGAAAAAGGGCCAGGAACAGCTGCGCGTCCTGATGGGCGGTCGTGGCGGCGGTGGCCGTGGTACAAATGGTTCGGGCGGCGGCGGTGGCCCCGCGTTTACCAAAGGGACCGTTGCGATCGGTCTGTTGGTTGCGGCAGGTCTGTGGGGGCTAGCAAGCTTTTATACAGTCAAACCCGAAGAACAATCTGTCGAACTGTTTCTGGGTGAGTTCTCGGCTGTCGGAAATCCGGGTCTGAACTTTGCGCCTTGGCCTTTTGTGACCGCCGAGGTCATTCCGGTCACCCGCGAACAGAACGAAGACATGGGCGGTGCCCGTGGCAGCGACGATGGTCTGATGCTGACCGGCGACGAGAATGTGGTCGATATCGACTATCAGGTTGTCTGGAACATCAATGACCCGGCGAAATTCCTGTTCAACCTGCGTGATCCGCGCCAGACAATCCGCGCCGTGTCTGAATCGGCGATGCGCGAGATTATTGCGCAGAGCGAACTTGCGCCGATCCTGAACCGGGATCGCGGTATCATTGCTGATCGCCTGCAGGAACTGATCCAAGAGACAATGGACAGCTACGATTCGGGTGTAAACATCGTTCGTGTGAACTTTGACAAGGCTGATCCACCGCAGGACGTGATTGCCGCGTTCCGCGACGTTCAGGCCGCCGCGCAGGAGCGTGACAGGTTGCAGAACGTCGCTGACGCCTATGCCAACCGCGTTCTCGCTGAGGCGCGTGGTGAAGCCGCGCAGGTACTGGAAGAGGCTGAAGCTTATCGTGCCCAGCAGATCAACGGCGCACAGGGTGAAGCCAGCCGCTTTAGCGCGGTTTTGGAGGAATATTCCAAAGCACCTGATGTGACCCGCAAACGTCTGTATCTGGAACGCATGGAGCAGGTGCTGGGTGATGTGGACAAGATCATTCTGGATGAAAACTCGACAGGATCGGGGCAGGGCGTTGTGCCTTATCTGCCGCTCAACGAGTTGCGCCGTAACCCTGCAGGGGAGAGCAACTGATGCGTAAGACAACGTTTATTCTGCCGATCATCTTTCTTGCGATAGTCGGTGTTCTGTCCTCGATCTTCATCGTGGACGAGCGTGAACGCGCTCTGGTTCTGCAATTTGGTCGCGTTGTTGCGGTTAAGGAAGATCCGGGGCTGGCATTCAAAATCCCGCTGATTCAGGAAGTGGTGCGGTATGACGACCGTATCCTGTCGATTGACGTTCAGCCGCTGGAAGTGACGCCTCTGGACGATCGTCGTCTGGTGGTCGATGCCTTCGCACGCTACCGGATTTCTGATCTGGAACAGTTCCGTCAGGCCGTTGGTGTCGGCGGTATCCCGGTTGCCGAGGATCGTCTGGACCGCATTCTGCGCGCCGAAACCCGCGAAGTGCTGGGTTCGGTTTCGTCCCGAGACATCCTGAGTTCGGATCGTGCCGCGCTGATGCTGCGTATCCGCAACAGCGCGATTGCACAGGCACGTGCGCTGGGCGTGAACGTAATCGACGTGCGTCTGAAGGCGACCGATCTGCCGCAGGCCAACCTTGAGGCGACTTTTGACCGGATGAAGGCGGAACGTGAACGTGAAGCGACCGACGAACGCGCCCGCGGTAACGAAGCCGCGCAGCGAGTGCGCGCGCAGGCCGACCGGACCGTGGTTGAACTGGTTTCCGACGCCAACCGTGAGGCCGAGATCATTCGCGGTGAGGCCGATGCCGAACGCAACGCGATCTTCGCCGAAGCCTATGGTGCCGATCCGGAATTCTTTGAATTCTACCGGTCGCTCACTGCTTACGAGAACGCTCTGCAAGGCAGCAACAGCTCGTTGATCCTGAGCCCGGACTCGGAGTTCTTCAACTACCTTGCTTCTCCGACCGGGCGTCGGGCACCGGCAGCTGCGGCCGCTGAGTGATGGGCATGATCCTTCTGGCCTTCGGGCTGGTACTGATTGTCGAGGGGCTGGCCTATGCGCTGGCCCCTTCGCTTATTGAACGCATGCTTGAGGCGCTGCGCGCGTTGCCGGAACAGGCGCGGCGGCTGGTCGGGCTGCTTTGTGTGGTCAGTGGGCTGGTGCTGCTGTGGGGCGCATATCAGGTCGGTTTTTGATGCGA
This sequence comes from Ruegeria sp. D7, assembly GCF_056534355.1. NCBI lineage: Bacteria > Pseudomonadati > Pseudomonadota > Alphaproteobacteria > Rhodobacterales > Roseobacteraceae > Ruegeria > Ruegeria sp. D7. Next base: position 126,447 of record NZ_JBQFPG010000008.1, on the reverse strand, counting down.
TGGTTTCACGCACCGGTGATTTCCCCGCGATCCCGAGTTGCGGGCCGGGACAAACTGACTACATTGGTTGCAAAGAAGGGCATCCGGGTGATGCCAACAGAGAATTAGTCAACAAGGAGACCCCAAGTGCAGGCTAAGGCGCGCAGTGTGTCCGTCCGACGGGACGATTTTGTTATGAAGATGCGGCTGATGTGGCTGACCTTAGTGGGGGTGCTGCTGGTTTTGGCTCAATCTGTGTCCGCGCAGGCGCGGGGTGATAGCCTGGCGCCGCTGGCTGAACAGATTAGCCCTGCGGTGGTCAATATCACCACGTCGACGCTGATCGAAGGCCAGACTGGCCCGCAAGGGATCGTGCCTGAGGGCTCACCATTCGAAGACTTTTTCCGAGAGTTTCAGGATCGCAATGGCGGGGACAATGAAAATCGTCCACGTCGCAGCAATGCGCTGGGCTCGGGCTTCGTGATCTCGGAAGACGGCTATATCGTCACCAACAATCACGTGATTGCCGAAGCCGATGAGATATTGGTCGAGTTTTTTCCCGGTGATGGCCAGCCCGCGAAAGATTTGGTTGCCAAGGTAATCGGCCGGGACGAAAAGACCGACATCGCGCTGCTGAAAGTCGAGGCGGAAGGGCCGCTGAAATACGTGCAGTTCGGTGACAGCGACATTGCCCGCGTGGGCGATTGGGTGATCGCGATGGGGAACCCGCTGGGGCAAGGCTTTTCGGTGTCAGCAGGGATTATCTCGGCCCGGAATCGGGCACTGAGCGGGTCATATGATGACTACATCCAGACCGATGCTGCGATCAACCGGGGCAACTCGGGTGGGCCGCTGTTCAACATGAATGGCGAGGTGATCGGCGTAAATACTGCGATCCTGTCGCCCAATGGCGGCTCGATCGGGATTGGTTTCTCGATGGCTTCGAACGTGGTGATCAAGGTCGTTGATCAACTGCGTGAGTTCGGGGAGACCCGCCGCGGTTGGCTGGGTGTGCGCATTCAGGACGTGACCGAGGATATGGCCGAGGCGATGGGGCTGGACAAACCCGGAGGTGCGTTGATCAGCGATGTACCGGACGGCCCGGCAAAAGAAGCGGGCCTGCTGGCCGGAGACGTGATCATCAGCTTTGATGGCGTCGAGGTCGAGGATACACGCGGCCTTGTGCGGCAGGTGGGAGAGACCACCGTTGGCAAATCTGTGCGTGTGGTCGTGCACCGTGATGGAGGCACCCAGACCGTGCTGGTGACGCTGGGCCGCCGCGAAGACGCCGAACGTGCCGAGAACGGCGAAGAGCCGGAAGCCGAAACGCCGACGGAGGAAGACAAGGATATTCTTGGCCTGACCATCGCTCCGCTGGGGGATAGCCAGCGCGAGGAATTGGGTCTGGATGCCGACGCCGAAGGATTGTTGGTGACCAATGTTGATGAATCCTCGGAAGCCTTTGAAAAGGGTCTGCGCGCCGGTGATCTTATCACTGAGGCGGGGCAGCAGAAGGTGACTTCGATCACTGATCTGGAGACGCGGATGGATGAGGCGCGTGAAGCAGGACGCAAATCTCTGTTGCTGCTGGTGCGGCGGGGCGGGGAACCCCGGTTCGTAGCGCTGAGCCTAGAATAATAAACTCAGCGAACAGATCTGAAATTAGAAGGTCGGGATATTTTCCCGGCCTTTTTCATACTTTGTAAAGAAAAAAGCCATATGCCGGGGAAGGCATATGGCTCTGTACAGGGAGAGGTCGGTGGACAGATATCGGGGATGATAAAACCGACCTCCTACGGTAACGGGATTGACCTTAGGGCAATCTTAAAGCTGCGTATGTGAAGCGGATCACATCTGTGCCGAAAATTTAGATTAAATCGGATTCGGCCAGTTGCCGCAGCGCGTCAAAGTCGTGGATCTGCAGCCCGCCGCGCGAAGCTTCGACGACATTGTCGCGTTTCCATGTCGAAATGGTCTTTGACACTGCCTCACGCGTCGCACCGACAAATTCGGCCAATTCGCTCTGCGAAAGCGTGATACGTGCCGTTGGGCTGTCCTGTTGTCCTGCCAGGTGCAAAAGCTTGCGCGCCAGTCGGATCGGCATCGGCAGGAATACCTGCTCGTTCAATTGAGCGCCCATATAACGCATGCGAAGACCGGCCAAGCGGATCAGATCCACCGCAAGGTCAGGATGTTCCCGGATCTGCGCCATCATGTCTTTCTGGCGAACGCGCAGGACTTTGGAGGGCTCAGCTGCTGTTACGGTTGCGGTGCGGGGACCGCTGTCGAACAACGCGATTTCCCCGAACACCTCACCTGGGCGCATCATGCTGAGAGACAGCTTGCGCCCGCTCGACGCAAGAAATGACACTTCGAGCGCACCGGAAAGAATGGCATAGAGCGCATCGCCTTCATCGTCCTGCTCGAACAGGACATCGCCCCGATCCAATGTGACTTCGGTGGCCTGGGCTGCCAGCATGGTGCGCAGCTCTTCAGAGGCTTCGGACAGGAATCCACTGTTGGGAAATGCCATCATTCGGGCGCTGATCTCCGGGGTTGAGTGGTGCGGGTGGTGACCCAACTTTTCACAGCTTCAAGCTTAAGCCAAGAAATTTTGTTAGCTTGTTACGCTTGGGCAAGAACAGTTATTGCTTGTCGGGATCATCCATATAGCTTTGCAGCAGGTTGAACTGCATCATCAGAAACGCCATCAAGGCAATGGGAAAGCCGAAGGTTTCGATCTTGACCCATAGGTCCGTTGACATCGTGCGCCAGACCAATTCATTGGCTGCGGCCAGTACTGCGAAACAGGCACACAGACGCCGGGTGAGGATCATCCAGCCCTCGTGCTGCATGGGTAGCATCTCGTCCAGAACATATGCCAGGTAGGATTTCCCCTGCAAAAGCCCGATCCCGAGGATGGCGGAAAAGAAGCCATAGACCAGCGTTGTTTTCATCTTGAAAAACCGCTCATCATTGAACCACGCGGTGAGGCCGCCGAAGAAAATCACCATGAATGCGGTGAAAATCTGCATCCGGCTGAGTTTGCCCGTCAGGTACCAGAGGATGCCCATGGCAGCCAGCATCAGCGGCACGAACAGGATGGTGGCGACGATGAACCCAGAATACTCGGTGCCGCCGATCACGAAATTGTCATCACGCAGGCGCAGGTAGATGAAGAAGAAGGCCAGTGGGGGGCCAAGTTCCAGTACCTGTTTGAGGAATGGGTTGATGTCTTTTTTCTCTGCCATGATTCCAACCTGCTGCTTACCCGCCCATTTCAACTATTACGGCGCCGAGTGCAATCAATGCCATCAACGCAATGCGTCTGGGGCCGACAGTTTCTTTCAGCACCAGCCAGCCGATGAGTGCTGCGAAAACGGTGGAGGTTTCGCGCAGGACCGCCGCCTCTCCGACCTTGTCCAGTCGCGTGGCCAGCATGATGGCACCGAAGGACATCGGCGCGATGATGCCGCCCGCGAACCCGCGAAGCATCAGAGGTCCAAGCGCGGGGCGGTGGATCATTGCGCGGTATCTGAGCGCAGCATAGATCGGCATCGCGGCCCCGTCGATCATGAAGAACCACGCAAGGAAGGTGAACGGATCGGCCGTAGCGCGGATACCGTAGGCATCATATGTCGTATAGAGCGCCACGAAGAGGCCCGTGACGACCGCCAGCACCAGCGCGATTTGCAGCGTATCACGATTGGCCTCAAGGTAGCGCAGGTTATAGGCGGCAAGGCCAAAGATGCCCGCGAGAAGCGTCGCTACTCCTAGCCATTGGATGGCCGAAAAGGTTTCACCGAACAAAAGATAAGCTCCGATCACGGTGAAGAGCGGGCCAGTACCGCGCACGACCGGATAGACAACGGTATAGGAGCCTTTGGTGTAGGCCATCGCCTGCAGCACCTTATAGCCGATATGGATCAGCCAGACGACGCCAAAGATCGGCCACATGTAAGGTTCGGGCCATGGCACGATAAAGAAGGCGAATGGCATCGCCATAAGGCAGTAGCAGGCATCGATCGCCCCGCGCGACATCCACGGGTCGTGGCGGCCTTTTTGCAGTGCACCGAAAACCGCATGCAGGAAGGCCGCCATCAGAGCGAGCGCGAGGGCGAGTTGGTGGCCTGCTTCGGTGCCTTCGAGGGAGATCAGCCAGTCGCTCAAATCGGGGCTTTCGCTTGGGCGGAGAGAGTGGGGGGCTGTCTGCCCCCCACGCCCCCCGAAGGTATTTTCGGCCAGATGAAGGGGCGGATCAGGATTGTAGGCCCGTAAGGGCGGCGGCGAATTCTTCGGGATCAAACGGGGCGAGGTCGTCGATTTGCTCACCGACACCAATGGCGTGGATCGGAAGGCCGAACTTGTCGGCGAGGGCGACCAGCACGCCGCCTTTGGCGGTTCCGTCCAGTTTGGTCATCACGAGGCCCGAGACATCGGCCAGTTTGCGGAAGGTTTCGACCTGACTGAGGGCGTTTTGCCCGGTGGTGGCGTCCAGCACCAGCAGAGTGTTGTGCGGTGCGGTGTCGTCAACCTTGCGGATGACGCGGACGATTTTGGCCAGCTCTTCCATCAGGTCGGCGCGGTTTTGCAGGCGGCCTGCTGTGTCGATCATCAGCAGGTCGGCACCTTCGTTCTGCGCTTTGGTCAGCGCATCAAAGGCCAGCGAAGCAGGGTCGGAGCCTTCGGGGGCGGTGAGCACTGGAACGCCTGCGCGGTCACCCCAGACCTGCAGCTGCTCGACGGCGGCGGCGCGGAATGTGTCTCCGGCGGCGATGACGACTTTCTTGCCGGCGGCTTTGAACTGGCTGGCAAGCTTACCGATTGTCGTAGTTTTGCCCGAACCGTTGACGCCAACAACCAGCACCACTTGCGGGCGTTTGGGGTAGATCGGCATTGGTTTGGCCACGGGTTCCATCACGCGGGCAACCTCCTGCGCCAGCAGCTGTTTGATTTCCTGGGTCGAGAGTTTGCGACCAAAGCGGCCCTCGGCCATGTTGGACGTAACGCGCAAGGCGGTGTCGACACCCATATCCGAGGCGATCAGAAGCTCTTCGAGTTGCTCCAGCATGTCGTCATCCAGCGTGCGGCGGACAACGGTCTTGGATTCATTTCGGCCGAACAGGCGACCCATCAAGCCCTTGGATTCCGGAACCTCTGGGGGTGGAGGCGCCGGTGTGGGATCAGCCGGGATCGGAGCGGGCGGCTCGACCGGTTGGGGCGCGGGCGTGGGTTCCGGCACTTCGGGAACCGGTTGCGGTTCGGGCTCAGGTTCGGGGATCACCGGATCAGGATTTGGGGTTTCCTCGCCGCCATCCTCGACAATTGCATCCAGCCCCTCTTCGAGGCGCGATGAGGATTTGAACAGCTTGTCCTTGAGCTTTGAGAAAAACGCCATTTTTGATCTCCGCAGGTGTTCCCCTCACCTAATGTGGATTGAAGGCAGTTGCAAAGGGTCAGGTGAAGGCGATCAGAAACCCGGCTTGGGCAGCCCAGTAAAGCGGCCAGACCAGATAGGGCGTAAGCTTCAGGGGCGGGTGATTGGCAGGTAGCAGGAACTTTTCAGTCGCAAGCGCCAGGTCCGAGGCGATGAAGGCCATCGCGGCGGGAAGGGCCCAGCGTAAGGCTCCAGTTTCGGGAAGGGCAAGAACGGTGATGCCCATGCCCAGGATGATTGGAATATAAGCGAGGACGGGGATTTTGAGGTCTCCGGCGCGGGGGGTGAGCAGCGTGGCCATAACGATGCCCAGGATGATAAGGGACCAGAAGATCGCGGGGTGGTCGAAGATCAGTTCAGGGTTGCTGCTGGGGCTCATCAAAAACAAGGCGATATAGGCCATATGCCCCGCAGCAAATGCACCGATGCCTGCCATGAATGTGCTGTCGGTTTCGCGTGACAGAAGGGCATCGCCTATCGCGCAGAAGGTGAGGGCGAGGATCAGGAGCCATGGCGCGCTTGCCAGTATGGCGACACCTGCCAGCAGCACGACCGATGCTGTTTTCAGCGTGCTACGCAGGGTGCCGGCCGGGCGCGTAGTAAGTGGCAGGTAGGTCAGCGCGCAGGCCGCCGCAATCCAGAAAAGAAGTGTCGTCATGGTGCGTCCCCGATGTTTTTGAGGCAATCATCGCCATGATCTCGGCGGTGCATCAAGGCGTGACGTGGAGTTATCTTGCCGATCGCCACGATGTGGAAAGGTTGAATGGCACTTGTGGGTTGCTTCTGACACAGTGTGACCATGATCCGAACTTGCATGATTCTGCTGACCCTTTTCGCTCAGCCCGTTGCGGCACAGTCGCCTCTGACAGGGCCTGAATTCGATGCGTATACGCGTGGGAAGACCTTGTATTACGGGTTCGATGGGCAGGCCTACGGGGTTGAACGGTATCTGCCAGACCGCCGAGTCATCTGGTCATTTCTGGATGGCAATTGCATGAACGGAGTTTGGTACGAGCAGGAAGATCAGATCTGTTTCATCTATGAGGATCAACTGGCGCCGCAATGCTGGGTTTTCTGGCAATCCGGGGGCGGTTTGATCGCACAATTCGAGGGCGATCCGACAGCGACCGAGTTGTACGAGGCCGAGGATATTGGCGAAGAGATGTTGTGCTACGGACCGGATGTCGGGGTCTGAAATGGTCGCAGGTCTTCATAGTCCAGCATGACGTGATGTTGAAACGCGGGCCTTTCGGTTAGCCGTTCATAGTATCGACGCAGATGCGGTAACGGTGCGCGGATGATGTCGATATCGTAGTAGCGGTAAAGGACGTGGCCGAACTGTATATCCGCCAGTGTAAATTGCTCACCCGCAAGGAACGTGTTTTGGTCCAGCTCCTTGTCTGCGATTGCCAGTTTGATTTCCAAATCGCTGACGGCCCGATGGATCGCTGTTTGGTCCTGCTGTTCAACGGGTGTTCGCACAATTTGCCAGAACACCGGAACGGTAAACGCCATCGCCACGTTGAGTTTCGCCCATTCGGCCCATTTGTCGATCGTGGCGCGCCGGGCAGGATCTGAAGGCCAGAATGCCTGTTCGCCATATTGGGTGGCCAGATATCGCAGGATGGCGCCGGTTTCCCAAAGCGGTGGGTTGTCGCCATCTTGCAGGACGGGGATGGTTTTGTTTGGGTTCAGTGCCCGAAACGCTGCAGTGTCCAGCCCGCCGAAGCGATGGCCAAGATCGTGACGCTGGTATTCTAGGCCAAGCTCACCCACGCACCACATTAGGGCCTGAACGTTCGAGGATGTATTACGGCCCCAGATCGTCAACATCGGTCAGAACAACGATCCCTGATCAGGAGGTGCCTGTTTGGATTTCTTGGGTGGCGCCTTGCCCGCAGCCCCGGTCCTGAGGCGACCGTCAGCGAATTCGATCTCAAGAACAGCGTGACCGGAGGCTTGAGCTTTGGTTGTGATGACCTCTCCTTCGGCGCGCACGACGGCGTAGCCACGCCCGAGCGTCGCCTTGTAGCTCAGCGTTTCACGTAGGCGGTCGGTGGCGTCCATCTGCTGGCGCAGGCGGTCCAATCGCGTGGATTGCCCGGTGTTCAGGCGTTCGGATAGGCGATTCAGAGCGTCGCGCCGTGTTTCCAGCTCGCGCTGGATCGGGCGCAGTGACAGGCGTGAGGACAGGTTGCGCCAGCGATCGCGGCGGGTTTCGACAAAGCTGCGCAGGGTCGAGGGGCGCAGACGCGCCGCACTGTCCAGCAGTTTGACGCGGCGGTTCTGAACACCCCGGATCAGCGCGTTGGGCAGGCGTTCCGAGATTTGGTCGAGCCTTTGGCGCGGGCTTTCCAGCAGTGTATCGGGGCGGGGCAGGGCTCGGGACAGGTCGCGCAGACGCTGGCTGCGGCGTTGCACGGCATCCGTTGAGGCGCGCGACAGGCGGGCCCCTTGTTCGTTGGTCCAAGCCAGCAGTTCCATGCGGACCGGTACGGCAAGTTCGGCAGCGGCGGTTGGCGTAGGCGCGCGGCGGTCCGAGACATAGTCGATCAGGGTGGTGTCCGTCTCGTGCCCGACGGCCGAGATCAGCGGGATTTCTGAGGCTGCAGTCGCGCGCGCGACGCTTTCTTCGTTGAAGCCCCAGAGGTCTTCTATGGACCCACCGCCGCGCGCGACGATAATCAGGTCGGGTCGCGGGAGGGCCCCGCCCGGTGTGAGTTGATTGAAGCCTTCGATGGCGCGGGTCACTTCGGGGGCACAGTTTGCCCCCTGAACCGCGACGGGCCAGATCAGTACTTTGCGCGGGAACCGATCACGCAGCCGATGCAAGATGTCTCGGATCACCGCACCGGAGGGCGAAGTGACAACGCCGATGATCTGCGGCAAGTAGGGCAGGGGTTTCTTGCGTTCAGCCGCAAACAAGCCTTCGGATTCGAGCTGCTTTTTGCGCTTTTCCAGCAATGCCATCAGCGCGCCTTGCCCGGCGACGGCGACTTCATCGACATTCAGGTTGTATTTCGACTGGGCTCCAAAAGCTGTCAGGCGCCCGGTGACGACAACCTCGAGGCCTTCTTCGGGAACAACTGAAAGACCAGAAATCTGCCCTTTCCAAGTTGTGCAGGCCAGCACGTTCCGGTCGTCCTTTATGTCGTAATACAGATGACCCGAGCGGGCCTTGAACACGCGGCCCACTTCTCCACGCACACGGATTCGGCCAAAGGTGCCCTCGAGCGTGCGCTTCACCTCGCCCGAGATGTCCGAGACAGTGTATTCGGGGGTGTTCTGACCCGGAATCGGGTCATCTAGCAGGTCGGTCATTTCAGCGCCTTGTGTCAAATCTCTGCGCAGCTTAGAACGCCGCGCAGGCAAGGCCAAGCAGATCGGAGCGTTTCATGAATATCCTCATTCTCGGCAGCGGTGGACGCGAGCACAGTCTGGCTTGGGCGGTGATGCAAAACCCCAAATGTGATCGCCTGATTGTGGCGCCGGGGAATGCCGGGATCGCCCAGATCGCAGAGTGCGCGGCGTTGGATATCGAGGATGGCGGTGCTGTGGTCAACTTTGCCGAGGAAAACGCGATTGATTTCGTGATCGTTGGCCCCGAAGCGCCTTTGGCTGCAGGGGTTGCTGACCGGCTGCGCGAAGCGGGTGTGCTGGTTTTCGGGCCCTCGGCAGAAGCGGCGCGGCTGGAGGCCTCAAAAAGTTTCACCAAGGAAATCTGTGACGCATCCGGCGCGCCGACGGCGGGTTATGCCCGGTTCACCGAGGCTGAGCCCGCCAAGGAATACATCCGTGCGCAGGGGGCCCCGATCGTGGTCAAGGCCGATGGGCTGGCTGCCGGGAAGGGCGTGATCGTTGCGATGGACGAGCAAACCGCCCTGGACGCGATTGACGACATGTTCGGCGGAGCCTTTGGTGGCGCGGGGGCCGAAGTGGTGATCGAGGAGTTCATGGAGGGCGAGGAGGCGTCTCTGTTCGTGCTCTGTGACGGAGAGGATATCCTGTCGATCGGCACAGCGCAGGATCACAAGCGCGTCGGCGAGGGCGATACCGGGCTGAACACTGGGGGGATGGGCGCCTATTCTCCGGCCCCGGTGCTGAGCGCCGAGATCGAGGCCCTTGCGATGGATCAGATCGTGCGTCCGACGGTGGCCGAGATGAAGCGGCGCGGGACACCGTTTCAGGGTGTGCTCTACGCAGGTTTGATGATCAAGGATGGTCAGCCCAGATTAGTGGAGTACAACGTGCGGTTCGGAGATCCCGAATGTCAGGTGCTGATGATGCGCCTTGGCGCTCAGGCCATGGACCTGATGCACGCGGCGGCCGAGGGTCGCTTGGCTGAGACGCGGGTGAACTGGGCCGACGATCACGCCATCACGATCGTGATGGCGGCAAAGGGGTATCCTGGTTCTTATGAAAAAGGCACTGTGATCAACGGCCTGGGCGATCTGGCCGAGGATAGTAGCAACATGGTATTCCACGCGGGGACAAAGGCGGCTGATGGAAAGGTTCAGGCCGCGGGTGGACGCGTTCTGAATGTGACTGCGCGTGGGGAAACGCTGAAAGACGCACGCGACCGGGCGTATGACATGGTTGAAGGTGTTGATTGGCCCGAAGGGTTCTTCCGTCGCGACATCGGCTGGCGCGCGCTTTAACTCAGCTGTCGGGCTGCGCCCGGCTTGATGATTTCGGGGCGAGGGGCCAGCCCCTCGCGCTCCCCGAGGTATTTATGGCCAGATGAAGATCGGATCAGCACTTTAGTGCGTTGGTAAGATCTGTGAGACTGTTGAGTGGTCCGAGGTCTTTTTGTCGCCAGCCCTTGCTGTACGAGACGCCTATGATCCGCGACCAGTCGGCGCTGGCGAGGATCAGCTCTGGGTGCGTTTCGCATTGGTGCAGGCCGCCTGAAATGAAATCTTCTCCGATCCTGTGATTGGTAAGGCCAGGGATTGTGGCGATTTCAATGAGTTCACCGTCTTTGTAACGCCAGATGCGCAGAGTTTTGGCAAGGTGTGGGCGGTCGACATAGGCGATCTCGACATGACCATCACCGTCCAGATCGGCGGCACCGATGGGGGCGAGCCAGCGGTTGCGCGTGCCGATATGGGGGGTGGCGGCGATTTTTTGACCATTGACGTCATAGATCGCCAGTTGAGCACCCGTATGCTGCTGGGTCTCTACAACGATGACTTCGGGCAACCCGTCCTGATCGATATCGGCCAGGCGTGGGGCAAGATCTTCGAATACGCGGTCTTCGGGCAGACGTATTGTAACGGTCGAGCGTTTGGAGCTATCGGCTTTTCGCTTTGCCGCCGAGGAAATACTTGTTCCGACGTCGATTTCCAAAGCACCGTATTCGACGGCGTCGCCAAGCACCCCATGGGCGTAGCGCGTTGTTGGTTCCGTGAAGCGAGCAGATACTTTGGTTTCGCCGCTGGCTGCGGGCATATTCCCCGTTAGCCAAATGCAAACCATCAGAACAGCGCCGCGCGCCCGACGGTGCCAAAGGCGGTTGGGCTGGCGCGGCGCATCAGAGTGCATCAGATCTGCTTTTCGGGCATCTGCACAACCAGACCATCCAGCGCGTCGGTGACCTTGATCTGGCAGGTCAGGCGCGAGCGGGTCGGGTCGGGTTCATAGGCGAAGTCCAGCATGTCTTCTTCCATGTCGTCCTTGGCGGGGATTCTCTCGACCCAGTCAGGATGAATATAGACGTGGCAGGTCGAGCAGGCGCAGGCGCCGCCGCAATCGGCCTCGATGCCGGGGATGTTGTTGTCGCGGGCCCCTTCCATGACCGTCAGCCCGTTGGCGACGTCGACTGTATGTTCGGTACCGCTGTGCTCGACATAGGTGATCTTTGCCATTGCTTGCGTCTTCCTTTTGCATGTGTCGGAGTCTTCATTAGTGAAGGGCGCTTGGTCTTTCCAGCATCATCTGCATCTCATGATGCCACGTCTGGACATTCCTGTAGGTTGTTCCCTATATGTTCTCACGCTTGTTGCCTCTATTTTCCCTGCGGATTCAAACTGGGACTGTCCATGCCCACCTGCTTGCCTGCCCATTATCCGGCTGAACAATCCGTCATAGAGGGCGCTGATGGCAGTGGCCGGGTTGTGATCCCGTGGCAAAGGCCTGGGACGACCAAGTTGTGAATTTGTCAAGCTGGAGGATGAGATGGACATCGTAAATGTGTTGGTCTGGAGCGAGATCTGCGAACGCTTCCGCCGTACCTTGAACTCGGGACGCCTACTAAGGATCACGAGCCGGATGCAGCTGGTGAGTTTGGTGACCCATATGATCGCGCATATCTAGGGCAAGCAATATGCTTTGATGCAGGGGCAGGAGGAACAGGCTAGCGGCAAACAGGGCCCTTGCCGCGGCGAGCAGTATCTAAATGAAAATGCCCTTTATGATTGTGGTCCGCGTCGGGGCCAAGCACCGTTCCGAACAATCCGCATGCACCTGCGTGAAGTTCGCGCATAACGTCGCTTGACCCTTCGTCGCCCCAGCCGTCAAGCACGGTAATCACGGTGCCATCCATCAATATGAAGGACGAAATATCAATCGCGCGCCCTCGTGCATGTTCTGAAATCCGTGCGCGCGGTTGATTGTTCTGTGTCTTGCACGCATAATGACCAGCCAAGCGTATTCCTTTCAGGCCGCCTCCTTGGTCCGCAAAGGCCGGTTTGGCCGTATTCTCCAACCATGTCTTCAGCGTAATGGCCGTCTTGCAATCCATCAGTGCCAACTGGCTGAGAAAGATGTTAGACACCATGCGGATAAGCACTGGATCGGCTATGCCGCACTCCCGAAACTTACCTGTAAAAGGCTTTCGGTTCTCGCCGAGTATGGTCCAGTCGCCACATACCGCGCCGCGTTGACGCATACGATCTCGCCCGATTTCAATCTGACGAAATTTGCAGGGGCGCAGTCGTGGTCTGGCGGAAACCGTCAACTCTCGTTTAGGAGGCCCATCGACGGCTTCTTCTATGATCACGTCTAGTTCAACGGGCGGTTCAAGGGCGACAAGTTCGTGAGGTTGCGCCTGCGCGGGTTCCTCGCAATCCGGTGCGGCACTTGCAATACCCGCGCATACGATAAACGAAAGGGCTAAAACTCGCATGAAGTTACTCGTTCCCTTGCAGGTCCGATCAATTGCATCCTTATCTTTCTCGGTGCCCCTGCGTTGGGCGCATCGGATGGGGCTGAATAATATCCTATTTCTGTTCAAGATGACAGTATAGCAGCGAAGTCCTACTGCTTGAACAAATTGCTTTGCGCCTGCTTGTCCCGGTTATCGCCACGCAACTCCGCATGTAGTGCGCGACCTGCCTCAACGCCGGGACGAGCGCTCATCATGTCCAGCCAGCGGGTAAAATGCGGTTTATCCTCAAGCACTTGTTGCTGGCCTTCCCATAGGCTCGCCCAGCCCCAGATCGACATATCGGCAATGGAGTAAAAATCGCCCGCGACGTATTCGTTTTCGACCAGCCTCCGGTCGAGAACGCCGTAGAGACGCCCGACCTCACTGCGATAGCGATCTTTCGGATAGGGATGGTCTTGTGGCGGGTCCAGATGTGGGGCGTATTTAAGGAAGTGATGCGCTTGGCCGGCCATCGGACCAACGCCGCCCATTTGCCACATCAACCATTCCTCGACTGCGATCCTGTCACGTTCGGAATTGCCGTAGAATCGCCCGGTCTTGCGGGCGAGGTACATCAGGATCGCGCCGCTTTCGAAGACCGAAACAGGCGCGCCGCCAGGGCCGTCCGGGTCGACGATGGCGGGCATGCGGTTATTGGGCGAGATCTTTAGAAACTCGGGATCGAACTGGTCGCCCTTGCCGATGTTGATTAAGTGGGTTTTGTAGGGCAGCTCCATCTCTTCCAGAGCGATGGACACTTTCCAGCCGTTGGGCGTGGGCCAGAAATAGAGATCAATCATGGGGCCTCCTTGAGTTTGGGCGATCATGAAGCTTTCTGCACAAACGGCAAGAGCGCGCCCGGCCGTGTTACGAAAGCGTGACCGGTGATCAGTCGGGCTTGACGTGTTCCGGGGCGGGGCGTAAACGCATCTTCATTCATGTGGCGATTTGTTACCGGATTGCGGGCCACGTTAAACAACACCGCTAAAAGGTCAGGATGAAAGACCCCTTTCGCTTGGCCGCGTCTGGGGTTTTTTGTTTGCCTCCAATGCGGGGCTGAAAGGAATGAGATGAGCGAGAGCTGGAACAAACGCACCCAAGCCGTCCATGGCGGCGTCCGTCGCAGTCAGTACAATGAAGTTTCTGAGTCGATCTTTCTGACGCAAGGGTTTGTCTACGAAAACGCCGAGCAGGCCGAGGCCCGGTTTATCGAAAGCGGCCCGGATGAGTTCATCTATGCCCGCTACGGCAACCCCACCGTGTCGATGTTCGAGCAGCGTATCGCAGCTTTGGAAGGCGGCGAGGATGCGTTTGCCACCGCTTCAGGTATGGCCGCTGTGAACGGTGCGCTGACTTCGATGCTGCAGGCGGGCGACCATGTGGTTTCAGCCAAGGCGCTTTTTGGGTCCTGTCTGTATATCCTCGAAAACATCCTGACGCGTTATGGCGTTGAGGTGACCTTTGTAGACGGCACCGATCTGGACGCGTGGGAGGCCGCGATCCGGCCTGACACCAAGGCAGTGTTTTTTGAATCCATGTCGAACCCGACGCTTGAAGTGATCGACATCACGTCCGTGTCTAAGCTGGCCCATGCGGTGGGTGCGGTTGTAATCGTGGACAACGTGTTCTCGACACCCGTGTTCTCGCGCGCGATCGAACAGGGAGCCGACGTGGTGGTCTATTCGGCGACCAAGCATATCGACGGGCAGGGCCGGGCGCTGGGCGGCGTGATCATCGGCACCAAGGAATTCATCCGTGGCACGGTCGAGCCTTACATGAAGCACACCGGCGGTGCGCTTAGCCCGTTCAGCGCTTGGATCATGGTCAAAGGTCTTGAAACCATGGCCCTGCGTGTGAATGCGCAAGCTGACAGCGCACAGAAGATTGCAGAAGCTTTGGAAGGGCATTCGGCGCTGGAGCGGACGCTGTATCCCGGGCTGAGAACCCATGCGCAAAACGCGTTGGTGCAAGAGCAGCTGGGCGGCAAGGGCGGTACGGTTCTATCGCTGGACATCAAGGGCGGCAAAGCGGCGGCGTTTGCTTTCCTGAATGCGCTGACGATCCCTGTGATCTCGAACAATCTGGGCGATGCCAAGTCGATCGCAACGCACCCGGCCACCACAACGCACCAGCGTCTGAGCGACGAACAACGCGATGAGTTGGGTATCACGCCGGGCCTGATCCGCCTTTCGGTGGGGCTGGAAGATGCCGATGATCTGCTCGCGGATATCGAACGCGCTTTGGCCGCCTCGCAGAGCTAGGACAGCGCCTATGACCCATGATCAGGCGGGTGTGATCCGCCTGATCGGGCGCTTTTGGTTGAAAAGTGACGGTTTTTCCCATCTAATTTCGATCCGGGATGATATTTGGCGCGTATCGTTCCGGAATGGTAATTAAACCTCGGTGGTATATAACCGTCGGCCTAGCAAGGGATCCGTGCCAATGAACATTCATCCGCGCGACATCAACGAGACACCCGATCACGATCAGGCCGCAGCAGCGCTCAAGGTGCTGCGCGAATGGGCGAAATCAGCCTCGGCGGCCGAGATCAGTCAACTGGACCCGGCCATTGCGCAGCTTGTCCCGGGGCTGTTGCCGTCAAACTATCCAGCCCTGTCGCGCGAATATCCCCACGAGTTCGAGGCGGATGCAGCCTACA
Source organism: Ruegeria sp. D7 (assembly GCF_056534355.1). Classification (NCBI taxonomy): domain Bacteria; kingdom Pseudomonadati; phylum Pseudomonadota; class Alphaproteobacteria; order Rhodobacterales; family Roseobacteraceae; genus Ruegeria; species Ruegeria sp. D7. Next base: position 111,225 of record NZ_JBQFPG010000008.1, on the reverse strand, counting down.
AGGCCACATTGCCGGATCTGCAAAACGGTCCATCCAGCCTGATCCGGGGTTCGAAGCAGCAAATCCAGCATGTCGGCATCTCGAATTTCCGCCTGCCGATCCGGTTCCATCGCAAAAGCGGTGCCGAGCTGACACTTGAGACCTCGGTCACCGGGTCTGTCAGCCTTGAGGCCGAGAAGAAGGGCATCAACATGTCTCGTATCATGCGGTCCTTCTACAAGCACGCCGAGCGCACCTTTAGTTTTGAGGTGATGGAGGCAGCGCTGAACGACTATCTGACTGATCTGGATAGTTTGGATGCGCGCATACAGATGCGGTTTTCCTATCCCGATCGGATTGAGAGCCTGCGTTCGGGCTTGTCCGGATACCAGTATTACGACATCGCGCTGGAACTGGTTGATCAAGGCGGAGAACGTCTGAAGATTATGCATCTGGACTATGTCTATTCGTCCACATGCCCCTGTTCATTGGAACTGAGCGAACACGCGCGCGCAACCCGCGGGCAGTTGGCGACGCCGCATTCCCAGCGCTCGGTGGCGCGGATTTCGGTGGTTATCGATTGCAACGCCGATTGTCTGTGGTTCGAAGATCTGATCGCGCTGTGCCGCCGCGCGGTGCCAACCGAAACTCAGGTGATGGTCAAGCGCGAAGATGAACAGGCCTTTGCCGAACTGAACGCTGCCAATCCCATATTCGTGGAAGATGCCGCGCGTCTTTTCTGCGCCGAGCTGCAGGCCGATCATCATGTCGGCGATTTCCGTGTGATCGCCAGCCATCAGGAAAGCCTGCACAGCCATGATGCGGTCTCGATTCTAACCGAAGGTCCAACCTTCGAAACCGCGAGCCTGGACCCGCGTTTGTTCACGACGCTGTTTCATGTGGGCTGATTGACCCTGCGGAAGCTGCTGGAAAAACAGTCAAAAATCCTGCATGGGCGCTTTTTTGCCGCATTGCAGCAAGAAATGCTGCATCTGCACCCTGAATTGCGCTAGATTGTCCCCGAGTGCAGCTGCTGCGCATCCGTAAAAACCGGGTCGCGCAGCCCGAAAGGAAACCGGGACGTGCAACGCCTTGGACCGCCAACCTGCAAATCCGCCCGGACGATTGGGGCGGGCGGGGTCCTTTACTCATCTACCCGCTGCCTCGGTTTTATCAGGAGAGACATGCAATGAATCCGATTACTCAACCGCTTGAGTTTCAGGCAGCGGCCATCCGGATGGCCGGTTACGCAATGGCCAGTCAGATTGAGATCATGCAGATCATGACCCGCGCGGCGTTTGATCTGCCGATGACACCTCTGCACGGATTGAAGACAGCCGAGGCACCCGCACCGGTTGCCCGCAAAGCGGCGACCCCAGCAACGCGAAAGCCAGCAAGACCGGCTGCAAAAGCCAAGGTTGCAGCAAAGCCTAAAGCCGCGCCGAAACCCAAAGCAGCACCAAAGCCGAAGGCGGCGGCTAAGCCTGTGGCGGCACCAGCGCCGAAAACGGCGGCTCCCAAGGTTGCGGCCGCTGCACCCAAGGCGGCCCCGGCCGCCAAAACGGCTGTGAAAGCAGCACCGGCGAAGGCCAACGTATCTGCGAAACCCACCTCGAAAGCGGCCAAGCCAGTATCAACGGCGGCCAAGCCGGTTGCGGAGTTCAAATCTTCAGCACAAGCCAAGGCGCAACCGGCAGCCGCAGCGCCGAAAGCATCAGCAAACACGGCAAAAGCGGCGCCCAAGGCACCTGCGGTAGCTAAGCCCGCCCCGGCCAAGCCCGCCCCGGCAAAAGCTGCGCCTCAGGCCAAAGCGGCTCCGAAACCTGCCGCTGCAAAACCTGCGACGAAGAAACCCGCAGCTGCGTCGGCTGAGCAGGCCAAACCGGCACCGCGTCGTGCACGCGCCCCGTCGAAGCCACCCGCGATGCCGGGCGTTGAGATAAAATCCGACAGTTAACACGGATCATCTGCTTGACACCGTCGAGCTGGCGCGCCAACGCTGCCCGTCATGATGGATCTTCGCCCGGTCGGATATGTGATTGGCCTGCTGGTCGCCATTCTAGGGGCGACCATGCTGCTGCCCATGCTTGTCGACATGATCGAGGGGCGGGGCGAGTGGCATGTTTTCTTTGAAAGCGCGGTCATCACACTGCTGACCGGCAGTGTTCTTGCGATGAGTTGTTCCAACGGGGTGGGCGAAGGTCTGACCATCCGTCAGACCTTTTTGCTGACCTCGGGTGTCTGGGTGGCGTTGCCGGTTTTTGGCGCAATTCCGTTTCTGTTCGGCGAAACTGAACTGCGTTTCGTCGATGCCTATTTCGAGGCGATGTCGGGGCTGACCACCACAGGTTCAACCGTGATCTCGGGGCTCGACGAATTGCCACAGGGCTTGTTGCTCTGGCGGGGCGTTTTGCAATGGTTGGGGGGCATCGGAATCATCGTCGTGGCGATGGTGTTCCTACCCGAGCTGCGCGTTGGTGGGATGCAGATCTTCCGCTCGGAAGGGTTTGAAACCATGGGGAAAATTCTGCCCCGCGCGCAAGAGATCGCAGGGCAGATTTCCTTGATCTACGTATTTCTGACGGTGGTCTGCGCATTGGTCTATGCCGGTTTCGGCATGAGCTTTTTTGACGCCGTCGTACATGCCATGACCACAATCGCGACGGGCGGGTTTTCAAACTATGACAGTTCTTTCGCCCGGTTTTCGGGACCTCTGGAATATGCCGCTGCCATCTTCATGATCCTCGCGGCGCTGCCATTTGTGCGGTATGTGCAATTGGCCAATGGTCACACAAGCTCGTTGTGGAAAGACAGCCAGATTCGGGCGTTTCTGGCAACCATCGTGGTTCTGGTTGTGATTATGTCGATCTTCCTGACTTCGGTCTTTCCGCACCATTGGGAGCAGGCGTTCCGCGAGTCGCTGTTCAACATCACATCGATCATTTCGGGCACCGGGTACGCGAGTGTCGACTATATGGGCTGGGGCAGTTTTCCGGTCATGTTGTTCTTCCTGATCGGATTGATTGGCGGTTGCGCGGGGTCCACCGCGTGTTCGATCAAGGTGTTCCGCTATCAATTGCTGTTTGCGTCGATTAAAACCCAGCTCAGCCGAATTCGTTCGCCGCATGGTGTGTTCGTGCCGCGCTATGATGGACGACCGATCAGTCGCGACGTGCTGACCTCGGTCATGAGTTTCTTCATGTTCTTTGCACTATCGATGGGGGTTCTGTCGTGGGCGCTGGCCCTGACTGGGTTGGACTTTATCACCTCGGTATCGGGGGCCGCGACGGCACTGGCTAATGTGGGGCCGGGACTGGGGGAACAGATCGGGCCAGCAGGCAACTTTGCGGGGCTGAATGACGGTGCCAAGTGGCTGCTGACGATTGGGATGCTGGTCGGACGCCTTGAACTGCTGGCTGTCTACGCAATCTTTACCGTTCAATTCTGGAGAGGCTAATGAAACGACCCCTTGGGGCGCAGATCTCGCACATGCTTAAGGATCGTGGCGTTGACGTGATCTTTGGCATACCAGGCGTGCATAATCAGGAGATGTATCGCGGTATCGAAGAGGCCGGGATCACGCATGTTCTGGCCCGGCACGAGCAGGGGGCCGGTTTCATGGCCGATGGATATGCCCGCGCGTCTGGCAAGCCGGGGGTGGCCTATGTGATCACCGGACCGGGCCTGTGCAACATCATGACGCCGATGGGGCAGGCTTATTCGGATTCGGTGCCGATGCTGGTGTTGTCTTCTTGCCTCGAAGAGACACAAGCACTGCGTGGCCAATTGCATCAGATGAAGGATCAACGCGCTGCGGCCGAGACAGTTACAGACTGGTCCTGTCAGGCGAACGATGCCAAGGCTGCCTATGGTCTGATCGAGCGCGCCTTCGAAGAGTTTGAGCTGTCGCGCCCGCGACCGAAACACATTCAGGTACCCATCGCGCAATTGGAGGCCGAGGCAGCGCCTGCACCTTTTCCAAACCAGCCTGCCTTGCGCAACCAGACTGTTCCACCGGATGTGGCACCGGTTCTGTCGCTGCTGAATATCGCGCAGCGGCCTTTGTTCATATTAGGCGGCGGGTGCCGGTCTAACCTTTGGCGACAGATCCTGACCCAGTTGGGGGCGGCGTGCTTCACGACCTATGCCGGTCGCGGGCTGGCCGGGTCCGATTATCCGCTGGATTTCGGATCGATGCTGCCACGACCGGGCAGCGCCAAAGTAATTGCCTCGGCTGATCTTGTCGTTGTTGTCGGTGCTGAACTGGGCGAGGTTGATCTGTGGCGCCATGATCTGGGCCACAACGCAACTATGGTGCGTGTTGATCTGGACCCGCAAGTGCTGTCAGACCACCATCGTGCGGCTGTCAAACTGCAGGCAGATGGTGAGAGTTTTGCGCATGCGCTGTGGGCAGTGTCCGATCAGGTAAAACCAGCCGCTGGTTGGTCTGCGGACGAGGTGCGCGAGGCGCGCGCGCGCTGGCGGGCCGAGGTGGACGCCGAGCGCCCGGGCATTGTCCCCGTGGTCGATGCACTCAGGGCGGCCATGCCCTTGGATACGATGATTTATTCGGACATGACTCAATTCGCGTATGTCGCGAAAGAAGTCTGGGACATGGGCTTTCCTTATCATTGGCACCACCCGACTGGATTTGGCACGCTGGGGTACGCCCTGCCAGCCGGGATCGGTGGTGCAGTAGCACGGCGGGGCAAACCCACAGCGGTCATCGCGGGTGACTATGGTTTTCACTACACAATGCAAGAGCTTGGGGTTGCTGTCGAACTCGGCCTGCCGCTACCCATCATTCTGTGGGATAATGGTAAACTCAAAGAGATTGAAGAGAGCATGGTGCGCGGACAGATCGCGCCTAATGCGGTGATCGCGCGAAACCCGGATTTCTGCAAACTGGCCGAGGCGTTCGGGGCGCTGTCAGCTGCACCGAAAACGCTGGATGAGATGCAGGCCGCAGTGCGCGCCGCCTTTCAGGCCGAGGTTCCCACATTGATACGGGTCACACCGGATATCCTGTAAACCAATGAAAAAAGGCGTGCACCTTCGTGCAGCGCCTTTTCCCTGAACCTGATTGTTCAGTCCCAGCAGTGCACCAGAACGGTCATTCCGTTGGCTCTGCGGCTCAGTTCGTTGGGTGAAATCTGGGCTGAGCCTTGCGCGGGCTGACCTGAGATGCCCGCCTTGGTCAGAACTTCGGTCAGACGTGCCACATTCGCCGCAAGGCTGACCGAGTCGGGCAGGGTACGCCCATCGGAAGGGGCAGGTAGCAACATGCCAACAACGCTGCCGCTATCGTCAAAGACAGGTCCTCCCGCGTCGCCGGGCTGGGCGGACAGTGCAAGGCGTTTGACGCCATCTTCTCCATTCAGGCCGCGGATATCAGCGATTTCGCCAAAGGTCAGAGTAGGGGCACCCAATGCGCCTTCGTAAGAAAAGCCCGAAACAGCGACCTGAGACTGAATACGCGGAACGCCCGCGCGGAACTCGGCAACACTGATCGGGGCTAGGGTCTTGCTAGGACGCAGCACAGCGACACCAAGGTCGGCATCCTGCCAAGCCAGCTGAACCTCTTGGTCACCGTCCAGCGTGATGCGGGTGCAGCTTTCAGCGGCCTCGGTGACCGTCAGAACCGTACCATCAGCGTCGGCGAAGAAGCCCGATCGCGATAGCCGCGGTTTGCGGATTTGCAGTCCTGACATCAAATCGATGCGCTGGTCAGCATCCGCTCCAGCACCGGCATCCAGTACGGCATCGGTCGTGGCAAAGCTTGCGCGCATCGCGGCCAGAACTCGGGCGCGGCGAGCCTCATCCCCGGCAGGCCAGACCAGCGTGAAACCTTTGATCTTGCCGTCTTTCAGAGCTGCTTGCGTGAACGAGGTCATGCCATTTCCGCGCCCTTCAATCGTGAAGCTGTTGCCGCGCCGGCTGCGCTCACCGTCCAGAGGAACGATTTCAAGCGACTGCATCACTTGATAGAGCGCCCGCAGGGTTGCGGCAGAGCCTTCCTGCGAGATCAGCAGCGCCTTGGCGTCCAGATCAGAAGTGGGGTTGAAATGGGCAAAGGGTGCCTCGTAACGTTCGAAGCCCAAGACGCCCATTGGCATATCCAGTTCGATCCCGGCTTGCGGGTCGGAATAGCGTGCCATCCCGACGCTGATCAGTGGAGCGTTGTAGTCATCCATCAGGGTTTTGCGCTGCAGCGTGGTCAGAACGCCAGTCGCGTCGAACCCGTTGGAACGTTGCCAATCGCCCATCGAGCGGCGGGTGCCCTGACCAAAGGCTCCGTCAATTGTTGAATTGTAGAACCCGGCTGCCTGCAACGCGGTTTGCAAGTCTCTGCGCTCTTGCGCGGTCAAAAGGCGTTCGCCCTGCAGAGCCTGCGAACGGGTTTCATCTGCGTCCTGCAGGGTAAGACCGGCCAAGGGCTGCTCTGGTTGCGGCTCGGGCTGGATCGGGGCGGTGACGACGCCGCGGTTCAGGATGTTGGCACCGATGGGCCAGAACTGTTGCCCCAGCGCGCTGGAGAATGCGATGAAACTGTCCGATGGGATCTGACGCTCGGCCCGGTAAACGCGCAGCACCTGTTCGGCGTCGTCGCGTAAATAGGGCCCGATAACAATGGCATACCAGCCGGAATTCAGCCGAAACCCGTTCACATCGGGCAGTGCGTTCGCATAGACCTGCGCCCGTTCCTGCGCCTCGCGCAGCGACGGCTGCGCCTCGATCTGAACAAAGACGCCCGCATCTTGCTGGGCAAAAGCGGCGCGCAGGCCGAAGAGGATAAAGAATGTAATAACCGTAAATTCGCGTGTCATTGTCTGCCCGTGTTCTGCAGTGTTTTCACTTTGGCGCAGATTACGCGGAATCGTGGTCCGATTGCCATGCCCGGAATACGGGGAATTCTGTGTGTGGCCGCTCAGCGACAGAGTGGCCGATTGGCCCGTTGACGCCCTTGGATGCCTTGCATAGGAAGGGCCGAACCCACCGGAACCGGGCGCTTGGGCGTCCAAGGGAATTGTCATGACCGAACCCAATAGCGCACCACGTTCATTTCAAGAGATTATCCTAAGGCTTCAGTCCTATTGGGCGTCGAAAGGCTGTGCGATCCTCCAGCCCTATGACATGGAGGTCGGCGCAGGTACGTTCCATCCAGCAACCACGTTGCGCGCTTTGGGGTCCAAGGCTTGGGCAGCGGCCTACGTTCAGCCCTCGCGTCGCCCGACAGACGGACGTTATGGCGAAAACCCGAACCGGTTGCAGCATTACTATCAATACCAGGTGCTGATCAAACCCAGTCCGCCTGATTTGCAGGAACTGTATCTGGGCAGCCTCGAGGCCATCGGCATCGACATGGATCTGCACGACATCCGCTTTGTCGAGGACGACTGGGAAAGCCCCACTCTGGGTGCGTGGGGTCTGGGATGGGAGGTCTGGTGTGACGGCATGGAAGTCAGCCAGTTCACCTATTTCCAACAGGTCGGCGGCCATGACTGTGCGCCGGTTTCGGGTGAGCTGACCTATGGTTTGGAACGTCTGGCCATGTATGTGCTGGGCATCGACCATGTGATGGACATGCCCTTCAACGATCCTCAGTCGCCCAGCCCGCTGACCTATGGCGACATCTTCAAGCAGACCGAAGAGGAATACGCCCGCTGGAACTTCGATATTGCCAATACCGAGGTCCTGCTGCGTCATTTCGAAGAGGCTGAAACCGAATGCGCGACCATTCTGGCGCAGGAACATGACGACCCGAAGACGGGCAAGCGCATCATCATGGCGCATCCCGCATATGATCAGTGCATCAAGGCCAGCCACATCTTCAACTTGCTGGACGCCCGCGGGGTGATTTCGGTTACCGAAAGACAGGCCTATATCGGCCGCGTTCGCGCATTGGCCAAGCAATGCGCCGATGCGTTCGTGCAGACCGAGGCTGCCGGGTTCGAAGTTTGATGCAGCGCCTAGGCCAGTCCGGGCAACAACGCCTTCAGGCCGTCTGCGATCATGCTGATTGCGATAGCCGCAAGAATCATGCCCATGAAGCGGCTCATTATCACGCGAGCATTGTCCGACAGCCGCTTAGCCAACGCCGATGCGTTCCAGAACGTGATCAAAAGCAAGGCCACCACGAACAGAAATACACCTGCATAGACAACGGCTTCGACCGGGGTTTTGATGTGGTGCGCATAAAGGATCAGTGTTGTGATTGTTCCGGGGCCGACCAGAATGGGAAAAGCCAAGGGATAGAACGCAACGGTCTCGGGCGCGGGATAGGATTTCTTTTCTCCGTCGGTTCCGTGATGCGAGCTGCTCTCGTTCCCGTTCAGCATGTTCAGGCCGATCATCAGTACAACGAGGCCACCGGCGACGCGCAGGTCATCGACGCTGATGCCAAAGAGCCCAAGCGCTTGACTGCCGATCGCAGCGAAGGCGCCACCGAGGATCGTGCAATAAAGCGCAGTCTTCACAGCCACTTTGCGTTGATCCGAAATGGGCAGGTCTTGCGTAACACTCAGGAACACAGGCAAGTTGGTAATCGGATTCATGATTGCAAAAAGCGCGCCAAAGAATCCGACGGCAAGAGTGGTTTCCATGCGAGTAGCCTCGTTTCTGACCGTACTGCTTGGGAACCTGTCTTATTTTCTATGAACTTGAAAGAGGTGGCGTAAACGATGACTGGAAAATTGGTTGCGCTAATCCTTTTGACGTCTGGCGTTCTGGCCGGTGCTGGCATGTATTACCTGCAGGTTTATGGGTTCTATTATGAGGTAGAACCGCGCCCGGGCCAGGATGTGGTCCTGCTGGCGCAAGGGGCGGAAGCGCCCGAAGCCATCGCCTATACTGGGTTTAAGGCCATTGACGCCGACAGTTCTCCGATCCGGTATCGGGCCTGTTTCGAAACCGAGTTGAGGCCGGATCAAATGGTGGATTTTACCCCTGTCGAGAACCCCGAGCCATTGACCGCGCCAGGGTGGTTTGACTGCTACGACGCAGTTGCGCTGGCCGACGTATTGAAATCGGGTCAAGCACAGGCTTTCTTGGGCACCAAGAACATCCATTACGGTGTCGACCGGATCGTTGCCATTACACAGGATGGCAAAGGCTACGTCTGGCATGCGCTGAACAATTGCGGTGAAAAAGCCTATGACGGCACGGTTGTGGGCGAGGAGTGCCCACCCAGGCCCGAGGGCTGATGCAGATGGGGATGGTCGTTGAGATACCGGAGTTCCTGACAGCAACGCTGGGCTTTGCGGTCTATCTGCTGGGGGCAGAGATCAACGCCCGTGTCGCACAATTGCGCAGCTTCAACATCCCCGAGCCGGTAACTGGGGGCCTTCTGGCCTCGCTCGTGGTATTGGCGCTGTATCTTGGTTTCGGCATTGAGCTATCCTTTGGCTTGACCGCGCGAGATTTCCTATTGGTTCTGTTCTTTGCCGGAATTGGTCTAAATGCCCGTCTGTCCGATTTGATCGCGGGCGGCAAGCCTTTGCTTTTGCTTCTGATTTTGACGCTTCTGACCATCGTTGCGCAAAACGTGATCGGCGCAGTGGGGGCCGCGATGTTCGGTTATCCGGCGCAAGCCGGGGTGCTGTTCGGGTCTGCTGCGCTGATCGGGGGGCACGGAACTGCGATCGCCTGGGCCCCCGAAGTTGCGGGCGCCACCGGTTTGAGTGGCGCAACCGAGTTGGGGGTGGCCGTGGCCACATTGGGTCTCGTGCTGGCCGCTTTGGTCGGGGGGCCGATTGCGCGGCTGCTGATCGAAGGACGCAAGCTCAGCCCCGAACGACCCGGGGAAGAGCATACGGTGGGTTTGCCCAATGAGGTCGACCAGAAATCCGAGATTGATCATCTGACAATCATGCGGGTGCTGCTGTACCTCAACCTCGCGATCATTTCAGGCGCGATCCTGAGCGAAGCAATCAGCGCCGCAGGGCTGAAACTGCCGTTGTTTGTGCCCTGCCTTATCATGGGGATCGTGATTGCCAATCTCCGCGCCATGTTCGCGCCGAATGCCAAGCCGGTCTCACGCACGCCCTCGCTGGCGCTGATCTCGGAATTCGCGCTTGGTGCATTTCTGGCGATGTCGCTGATGAGCCTGCAACTGTGGACCATTGCCGAACTTGGCCTTGCGATAGCAGTAATCATGACCGCCCAGACCCTCTTTGCCGTGGTGTTCGTGATCTGGGTTCTGTTTCCGTTGATGGGATCGAATTACCGCGCCGCCGTTCTGGCCGCCGGGTTCGGGGGGTTCGCTCTGGGTGCTACCCCCACAGCTATCGCAAATATGACCGCTGTAACCAAGCGATATGGCCCGTCGCCTATTGCCTTTATCGTACTGCCCCTTGTATCCGCATTCTTTGTGGACATCGCCAATGCCATCGTCATCCAGACGATTGTCAATTTCTAAGGACCGAAAATGCCCGACCTGCTGATCGAACTGTTTTCCGAGGAAATCCCCGCGCGCATGCAGACCCGCGCCGGTGAAGACCTGAAAAAGCGGATCACCGATGGTCTGGTCGAAGGCGGTCTGACCTATGCCTCTGCCGCTGCACTGACGACGCCGCGTCGCCTGACGCTGGCGGTTGAAGGCCTGCTGGCGGAAAGCCCGACAATCCGCGAAGAACGCAAAGGCCCAAAGGTCGGCGCGCCTGACAAAGCCATCGAAGGCTTTCTACGCGGCGCGGGACTGACCCGAGACCAGCTGGAAGAGCGCGACACGCCCAAAGGCGCAGTGTATTTCGCCACCATTGAAAAGGCGGGTCGTCCAGCAGCTGAAATCATCGCCGAGGTCTTAGAAGCTACCATTCGAAACTTCCCCTGGCCCAAATCCATGCGCTGGGGGGCTGGATCGATGCGGTGGGTACGGCCCTTGCACTCGATCCTGTGCATCCTGACCGATGAAGCAGGCGCGCAGGTCGTGCCGCTTGCGATCGAAGGGATCACGTCCGGTGATACGACTGAGGGCCATCGTTTCATGGCCCCGAACCGGTTTACGGTGACCTCGTTCGAGGATTATGCCGCCAAGCTGAAACGCGCATTCGTGGTGCTGTCGCCCGAAGAACGTGCCGAACATATCTGGAACGATGCCCAGAACATGGCCTTCGCCGCAGGTCTGGAAGTCGTCGACGACAAGGGGCTGCTGGCCGAGGTTGCCGGTCTGGTTGAATGGCCCGTTGTGCTGATGGGGCAGATCGACGAGGAGTTTCTTGAGCTGCCGCCCGAGGTACTGCAGACCTCGATGAAAGAGCATCAGAAGTTCTTTTCTGTGAAGAACCCCAAGACGGGGCGGATCGAGCGCTTCATTACCGTCGCCAATCGCGAGACCGCCGATAACGGCGCAACCATTCTGGCGGGGAACCAGAAGGTTTTGTCTGCCCGTCTGGCCGATGCGAAATTCTTCTGGGAGAACGACCTGCGCGTTGCCAAGTCGGACATCGCCCAATGGACCCGCGCGTTGGAGAATGTGACTTTCCACAACAAGCTGGGCACTCAGGCGGAACGCATCGACCGCATTGCCGCGCTGGCCCGAGAACTTGCCCCGGTGGTCGGGGCGGATGCGGATCAGGCCGAGAAAGCCGCGCGTTTGGCCAAGGCTGATCTGAACTCCGAAATGGTCTATGAATTCCCTGAACTTCAAGGGCTTATGGGGCGGTATTACATCGAAGCGGCAGGCGAGGATGCCGCAGTGGCCGCCGTTGCGCAGGAACATTACTCGCCGTTGGGGCCGTCGGATGATGTTCCGACCGCACCGTTGTCTGTGACAGTGGCGCTAGCCGACAAGCTGGACACGCTGACCGGGTTCTGGGCGATAGATGAGAAACCCACGGGTTCGAAGGACCCGTTTGCTCTGCGTCGTGCGGCGTTAGGGGTAATTCGACTAATCGTGAATAATGATCTGCGTCTTCGGTTGGACCGTTTTTTCGATAGTCAACTGGTTCGATCAGAACGCGCTATCAATGAGGCTTTACCCGAAGCGAATATCCGCGATCTCCTGGAAGAAATCGCAAAACATGGTGTCTTTGGTGCTTCATTCCAGACTGTCAAAGAAAAGCTTGAAGGATCGCCCGCAGCAGCATTTCTTGAGCTTGAGAAAAAGGTTCCTGACGCGTCTGACGATCTTCTTTCTTTCTTCCACGACCGCCTCAAAGTCTTCCTCCGAGACGAAGGCATCCGCCATGATGTCATCGACGCTTGTATCGCGATGGAGGGGAATGACGACCTCAACCTGCTGGTCAAACGCGCCCGCGCTCTGAATGCGGTGATTGCGACCGAGGATGGAGAGAACCTCGTGCAGGGGTTCAAGCGTGCGAACAACATCCTGTCTCAGGCGGAAGAGAAGGATGGAGTCGAATACTCTTACGGCGCGGATGTGAAGTTTGCTGAAACTGACAGCGAAAAGGCACTGTTTGCAGCGCTTGACGCGGCAGAGGCCAAGATCGATCCTGCGCTGAAGGCCGAGGATTTCCCGACAGCGATGGCGGCAATGGCCGCACTGCGCGGGCCGGTGGATGCGTTCTTTGAGGACGTGCAGGTCAATACCGATAATGACATTCTGCGCCGCAACCGTCTGAACCTGCTGAGCCAGATCCGCAAGGTCTGCTCTAGCGTTGCTGATCTGACCCGTATCGAGGGATAACGCCCTTGCGCCAAGGGCGCAGGGGCTTATGCTGCGGTGAAACCAAAAGGTGCCGCAGTGCAGAATAATCCGCATACCACGCTTATCACTCCAAAAGCGCCCGTTGCCGCCAATACCCATGGTGGCCGGGCAAAGTGCCTGCAACGACTGGTCCGGCTGGACATGCCGGTGCCGCGGACCGTGGCCCTTTCTTTTGACGCGGTGCAGCGAATTGCCAAGGGCGACATTCCCGACATCGCGGCCATTCTGGAACAGTTCGACGCCGAGTCATTGCTGTGTGTACGGCCCAGTTCGGAAGATCCTGACTGGGGTGGACCGGGGGCGGTGCTGAATATCGGCATGAACGATGCCCGGTATCTGGACCGGTCTGCGGAAATGGGGGCGGATGCGGCGGCGGCGCTATATCTGCGGTTTGTGCAGAGCTATGCGCTCCATATTGCGCGTCTGGACCCAGATGTATTCGATACCATCGATGCGGATGGGCGCGAAGGGCTGAGCTTGTCCCTGCGAGCGTATGAAGATGAAACCGACGAGGCCTTCCCGCAAGATCGAGGAGAGCAACTGATTGGTGTTCTGCGCTCGATGGCGCGTGCCTGGGATGGCACGTCGGCCCGGCTGCTGCGGCAGGCCAAGGGCGCACCTGCGGATGCCGGTTTGGGGCTGGTGATTCAAGAGATGATCCCGGGCGTCGGGCAGGGCGAATGTGGCTCGGGCGTATTGCAACTGATTGACCCTGCGACAGGCATGCCCCAGATCACGGGCCGGTATCTGAGCCAAAGCCAGGGGCGCGATGCGCTGGGAGAAGGTGTCGCTGCGTTATATCTGGAAAAGGATGAGCGCGGCCAATCGCTGGAGGATGTGGCGCCCGAGGCGTTCGCCGATCTCAAGACCCACGCCGCGCTGATGCGTGAGAAGTTGCGCGAAGAGATGCAGGTCGAATTCGTGGTGCAGAACGGCAAGGTGCATATTCTGGACGGCGTGCGGGTTCCGCGCGGGTCGCGGGCCGGGATGCGGATCGCGGTGCGCTTGGCCGAAGACGGGATCATTCCGCCGCAAGAGGCCGTGATGCGGATCGACCCGCATTCGCTGAATGAACTTCTGCACCGGCAGGTCCATCCTGAGGCCGAGCGTGATGTGCTGACCACAGCCATCGCGGCCAGCCCCGGTGCAGCGACCGGTCGAATTGTCTTTACGGCTGCCGAAGCGCAGGCCAGCGCAGCGCGGGGGGAGCCCTGTATTCTTGTGCGCCGTGAAACCTCGCCCGAAGATGTGCGCGGAATGCATGCCGCAGTAGCTGTTTTGACCGAAAAGGGCGGGATCACCAGCCATGCGGCGGTGATTGGCCGAGGTCTGGGTCTGCCGTGTATTGTCGGCGCGTCCGAGATGCGGTTTCAGACCAAGAAAAAGCTGCTAAGCGCACCGGATGGGCGTTTGTTCAAGACAGGCGATATTCTGACCATCGATGGGACTTCGGGTCAGGTTCTGGCCGGACACCCTGAGATGCTTGAAGCGGCGCTGGATGATTGCTTTCAGACCCTGATGAGCTGGGCCGATGCCGAGAGGGACATCGCTATCCGCGCCAACGCCGATACACCCGCTGACGCGCAAACTGCGCGAAACTTCAAAGCAGAAGGGATCGGGTTGTGCCGAACGGAACACATGTTCTTCGATCCTGGCCGCCTGACCGTTATGCGCGAAATGATCTTTGCGCAGACCCCGTCTGGACGTGCCGCTGTGCTGGAACGGTTGCTGCCGATGCAACGGCAGGATTTTGTGCAGTTGTTCCGGATTATGGAGGGGCAGCCGGTCTGCATCCGCCTGTTCGATCCGCCCTTGCACGAGTTTCTGCCCACTACGCGCACTGGTCAGCGCGAGCTGGCTGAGGCGCTGGATTTGCCAATCTCGGATGTCGAACGTCGGGTCGAGGCGATGAGCGAATACAACCCGATGCTGGGATTGCGCGGGGTTCGTCTGGGTGTCACCGTGCCGGAAATCTACGACATGCAGGCACGCGCGATCTTCGAGGCGACGGTTGAGGCCAGCAAAGAAGGTGCCCCTGTCGTTCCCGAGGTCATGATCCCGCTGGTCTCGGCCAAGCGCGAGGTTGAACTGGTCAAAACACGCATTGATACTGTAGCGGCCGAGGTTGCCTCGGAGCAGGGGCAGGAGTTCGACTATCGATTGGGAGTGATGGTGGAAACGCCTCGGGCCTGTCTGCGCGCGAATGAGATTGCGCCGCATTCCGCTTTCCTAAGCTTTGGAACAAACGACCTGACCCAGATGACCTACGGATTGTCGCGCGATGACGCGGGGCGCTTCATGTCGGCATATGTCCGCCAAGGCGTGTTTGGCGAAGATCCATTTCACGTTCTGGATGCAGATGGGGTAGGTGAATTGCTGAAGCTGGGGGCCGAGCGCGGGCGCCAAGCCCAACCAGACGTTACGCTTTCTGTCTGTGGCGAACATGGTGGTAACCCCGAATCAATCGCAATCTGCCGGTCACTTGGATTCGACTATGTGTCCTGTTCTCCTTTCCGGGTTCCTGTCGCTCGGCTGTCTGCCGCTCAACTGGCGATTTCGTCCAAACTTGGGGGTTGACTAACTGTCTCCTACCTAGAAATAGTGGCGTAAGAAACGTTCCGCTGTCGATAATAATTGGCGGCGTGAGCGGTTTTTCTCTTGCATTTTTTTCAGAACTGGACGTCTCGCTTCGTCTGGGGTATTAGCCTCGTCGCGCCCGCCGGGGGAGGGTATGGCGCGTTTGTGCCTGTGCGAGGTTATCTGATGAGACGCTACATAGTGGCTGTTGCCGTGGGGGCCGCAGCCTTGCTACCGAGTTTGTCCTTTGCCGATAGGCAAGGCGATACAAAATCTGTTGAGTTGGTCACACGTAACGAGTTGCCAGCACAAAGCTTCCGCGATTACCTGAAACTGTTTAAGCCGCGTAAGGCGCCGGAAAAAGTCGAAATCTCCTACACCAAAGCCTGGCTGGACCGGCAGCCAAAGGCGACCGGAGATGAAAATTTCCGTTGTCTTGCCGAAGCGCTCTATTTCGAGGCCCGCGGTGAAAGCGTGCGTGGCCAGTTTGCTGTGGCCGAAGTTATCCTGAACCGTGTTGAAAGCGGTCGCTTTCCGGATTCACTGTGCGGTGTGATCAAGCAAGGAACGGGCAAGAAATATCAGTGCCAGTTCACCTACACCTGTGACGGGCAGAAAGAGATTATCAACGAAAAACGCGCTTATGATCGCGTTTCGAAAGTCGCCCGTGCCGCAATCGATGGTGTAGCTGAAGAGATGACCGCAGGTGCCACGCACTATCACACCAAGGCAGTGCGCCCGTCCTGGTCCCGCGTCTATAAAGAAACCGCGCGTATTGGCGTGCATATCTTCTACAAGCACAATTATCGCACGGCCAGCAACTGATTGACGCACCAGCGCTGGAAGGGTGCTGGCAACAGGCGTTTTACCAACTATGTTGCGAGCCAGGAGGCTTGCAATGACCATAACACGCCGACAGTTTCTGCAATCGACCCTGGCCTTGTCGATGATACCACGCGTGGCGATGGCATCTGCCACCGAACTGGTGGCACAGACTTCCCTCCAGCAGATCGCGCCCCAGGGATATCCGGAAACTCCGGTCTGGAGTTATGGCGGCGGTGTTCCGGGCGCGGAAATCCGTGTTCCGCAGGGTGCTCGGGTACGCCGCAAGCTTGTAAACATGCTGCCGCGACCAACGACCGTTCACTGGCATGGCATTCGGATCGACAATGCGATGGATGGAGTGCCCGGCCTGACGCAGGAAGTTGTGCAGCCAGATTCCAACTTTGAATATGATTTCGTGGTGCCGGATGCGGGAACTTATTGGTATCATGCGCACAACCAATCGATGGAGCAGGTCGCGCGTGGGCTTTATGGCCCTTTGATCGTCGAAGAAGCCAGCGGACCCGATGTTGATCAGGACCTGACCTTAATGCTGGACGATTGGCGCCTTGACACCGAGAGCGCAAAGATATCCAGCGATTTCGACAATGCTCATGATCTGAGCCATGCGGGTCGGCTGGGCAACATTGTAACGGTGAACGGAGAGTTTGACCCTACTTATCCGGTGCAGGCGTCTGAACGATTGCGATTGCGGGTGATCAATGCCGCGAATGCCCGGGTATTCGACGTAGCGCTCGACGGGCTTGCTGGCTGGATTGTTGCGCTTGACGGTATGCCGCTTGAGGTTCCATTGCGAGTTGAGAGCAGTTTTCCTTTGGCGCCTGCGCAGCGTGTTGACTTGATCGTTGATGTTTCAGCGGAATCCGGCCAGACGGCAAGTATTGTGAGTGTAGAACGGGATGGCGCTTACGGACTCGTCAAATTTGATGTGTTCGGAGTATCATCGCGTATTGCTAATGCAAAAGTTAGACCGTTGCCAGCAAACCGAATGCCCGAAATTGAACTGCAGAATACACCTCTGCATCGTATGACGATGCAGGGGGGTGCAATGCGCTGGCTGGAGAGCGCCAAATTGGGCGATTCCGAGCTGTCGGGGCGCGAGTTGGCTCAGCTTGGACGATTCTGGGCTTTGAACGGATATGCAGAGCGGCCAGATGATCCGTTTCTGGATGCGCGATTGGGATCAGTTCATCGGATTGAATTCGCAAATGAAACGGCGTTTCCACATGCGATGCATCTGCATGGGCACCATTTTCGCATTATCCTGCAGGACGGTACACTGGGGCCGTGGCGCGACACTGTTCTAGTCGAGCGAGGGCAGGTGCGGCAGGTAGCGTTGGTAGCTGACAATCCGGGCAACTGGCTGTCGCATTGTCACATGCTTGGCCATGCGGCATCGGGTATGATGAGCTGGTTCCGGGTCACGTAACGCCGCATTCCGTAGCTGGAAAGGCGTTTGCTGCGATGCTATACGCCCGCGAAACGCCTAAAGTGGGCTGATCATCAGTCCACCGAGCCCGAAAAGGTCCGCCGCATGAGCTCTGAAATCCGTCTTGCCTTTGCGCACCCGTCCGAACGGTCCGAGGCTACCGCCGCGCGCGGTGCGCTGGACCGCATTTCGCTGCGCGATCACATCGTTGAGGTCGAGATCGGGGCGTTTCAGGCCGAACGCGGTACCACGCAACGGATCTGCTTTAACATCGTGGTCGAGGTGCGTCCGCTGACAGACCCCATCGATGATGACGTGGATCGTATTCTGTCTTACGACCGTGTAACCGAAGCGATTGCGTTCGAGCTGGCTGCTGAGCGACTAAATTTGCTCGAGACACTGGCAGATCGCGTGGCGGAGCGCATTCTGCTTGAGCCTCAGGCTGTAAGAGCCTTTGTTCGCATTGAAAAACTGGATCGTGGACCTGGCGCGCTTGGCGTCGAGATCGTGCGCGGGAAGGATGCGGTACATCATGATGTGACCGAAGAAGAGCGGCCACATCCACGGTTGGTCTTTCTGTCGAATGCAGCGATTTCATCAGGTAATCTAACCGGCTGGATCGACCAGCTTGAGAATCGCCAGCGCCCGCTGATCCTGTGTGTTGGGGCGTCTGATCTGGATGTGCCGCAGACGGGTCACGCAATGACCCAACGCCGGATAGATTTGTTGGCAATTGAACAGAACGCCTGGGTTCTGGCTGCGCGCGATCACCGTTGCGTGGTCGTTTCAACGCGGACCGAGTTGGATTGGGCGATGAAAAACGGCCAGATTTGTGTTTGGGCACCCTCCAAAATTGTGCTGGATGCGGTCGATGGCCCCTCAGCCGCGCCGTCTGACGCGGTGGCGCTGGCTGCTTGGTTCGCAGCAACCTTTGAAGCCAGCGAGATGCTGGTTATTGGCGGAGACCTGCCCGAAGCCCCCAAAACGCCATTGCGCGCAGTTCCGGTGGAGCAGGCGCAACTGTGACCGTCTATTACCGCCCATTGGTCCAGCATGGGAGCACGCGCGTCGACGGGGCGGTGCCACTGGCAGGGCAGGTGCTGTGGTTCTCACAGGCCGAGCGGATTGAGCGCGGGCAAAGCACCCAGATCGTCGATGCCGTTGAAATCCCAAAGGAACAGCTGGATCGTCTGACCTGCGCGCGTCCAGCGATTGCCGGGCTTGATATGGCACGAACGCAGATCATGGGCATTCTGAATGCCACGCCGGATAGCTTCTCGGATGGGGGGCTGTATAACTCGGTCGAGGCCGCTCGGACCGCTGCCGCCGACATGGTAGCGTATGGTGCAAGTATTCTGGACATTGGCGGCGAATCCACGCGCCCGGGCGCTGATTTTGTGCCTGAGGACGAAGAGATTGCCCGCACACGCCCTTTGATTGAGGCAATTCGGGGCGAGACGGATGTGTTGATCTCGATCGATACTCGCAAGGCCGGTGTTGCCAAGGCGGCTCATCTGGCAGGTGCGGGACTGATCAACGATGTGTCGGGATTTACCTTCGATCCCAAACTTGCACCATTTTGCGCGCAGATTGAGGCTCCGGTTTGTGTGATGCATATGCAGGGTGATCCGACCACGATGCAGGATGACCCGCACTATGACAATGTTCTGCTGGATGTTTACGATTTCCTTGAGGGGCAAATCGCCCATCTTGAAGGACTGGGGCTCAGCCGCGATTTGATTGTCATCGATCCGGGCATCGGGTTTGGCAAGAATCTGGACCACAACCTGACCCTTCTGCGCAATCTCAGCCTGTTTCACGGGCTGGGCTGTCCAATCCTTCTGGGCGTTTCGCGCAAGGGATTTATTGGTCAGATCGGCAAAGAGCCGCGCAAGGATGCCCGCGCGCCGGGGTCAATCGCGGTTGCTCTGGCGGGAATATCACAGGGCGTGCAGATTGTACGGGTACATGACGTGGCCGAGACGGCTCAGGCCTTGCGTCTATGGGCCGCCGTCCGGTAATCCGGGCAAAAGGAATTTTCAGGAGACCGACTTATGCGCAAGCTGTTTGGAACCGACGGGGTGCGGGGCACCGCCAACACGCACCCTATGACGGCGGAAATGGCTTTGCGGATTGGCGCGGCTGTGGGGCGGTATTTCCGCCGCGATGCCTCAGGCGTACATCGCGTTGTCATTGGCAAGGATACGCGGCTGTCGGGCTATATGCTGGAAAATGCGCTGACGGCAGGTTTGACCTCGACCGGTATGAACGTGCTTCTGCTGGGGCCGGTGCCGACTCCTGCGGTAGGGTTGATGACGCGCTCGATGCGCGCGGATCTGGGCGTGATGATCTCGGCCAGTCACAATCCGGCGATCGACAATGGAATTAAATTCTTTGGGCCGGACGGGTTCAAGCTGTCCGATCAGGCCGAGATTGAGATCGAGCGGTTGATCGAAGAAGGTGTAAGCCCCGCACAGGCGCAGAATATTGGTCGTGCGCGTCGGGTTGACGATGCACGGTTCCGTTATGGCGAGCGTGTGAAATCATCGCTGCCGCGCAATCTGCGCTTGGATGGGCTGAAGGTCGTGATCGACTGCGCCAACGGTGCCGCGCACCGTACTGCGCCGGAAGTTCTTTGGGAGTTGGGAGCAGATGTGATCCCGGTCGGCATCGCGCCGAACGGCAAGAACATCAACCTCGGATGTGGCTCAACCCAGCCTCGTGTTGCGGCCGAAACCGTGGTTTCACATGGCGCCGATGTAGGTATCTGTCTGGATGGGGATGCCGACCGCGTCGTTGTGATCGACGAAACCGGCGCTGTTGCTGATGGGGATCAGTTGATGGCCCTGTTGGCGACCGCCTGGTCCCGCGCGGATCAGCTGAAAGGCGGCGCCTTGGTCGCCACTGTGATGTCGAACCTCGGGTTGGAGCGACACCTGGCCGGGCAGGGGCTGCGTCTGGAGCGGACCGCCGTTGGCGACCGCTATGTGGTTGAACGGATGCGCGAGGGTGGTTTCAATCTTGGTGGCGAACAGTCAGGTCACATCGTGATGAGCGATTATGCCACAACCGGCGACGGTCTGATGGCGGGGCTGCATTTTCTGGCAGAGATGGTGCAATCCGGCAAGAAAGCCTCGGACTTATCGCGCCAGTTTGAGACGGTGCCGCAATTGCTGAAGAATGTGCGCTTTAGCGCGGGGCAGGCCCCGCTGGAAGCGGCCAGCGTCAAAAGCGCGATTTCCGAGGCCGAGGCGCGTCTGAATGGGCAGGGGCGTTTGCTGATCCGCAAATCGGGCACGGAACCTCTGATCCGGGTGATGGCGGAATGCGAGGATGCCGCACTGCTGACCCAAGTGGTCGATGGGATCGTATCCGAGGTTGAGGCGGCGACAGGTTAACGCCCCAGTAGCATTTTCTGCAGAGTGAACCACTGGCTGATTGCCAGCCCGGTTAGGATCATGGCAAGCGCGATATAGAACCGCAGCGGCAGGGCTTCGGATAGAATCCAGGCCCCGAACACCATCGACCAAACGGGCACCTGATAGTTCACCAGCGTCAGAAAGACGGACCCGGCGCTGCGGGTGATGGATACTCGCAGCAGGGTGGCGAAGGCCGTGGGGACAAGGCCTAGAACGATCAGGGCCAGACTGGGGCGCGTTCCCTGCCACGAGGGAAGCCCCTCGGTTAGCAGCATGATAGGTATCAATAGTACTGCGCCAACCAGCAGCGTCAGGGCTGCCAGAGCCATCGGTTCAATCGGCGGGCAGCGGCGGGTCAGGATCGACGAGCTGGCGTAGCACAAGGCTGCCGTGACGCAGGCCATTTGCGCCAGTGGCTGCGTACCCTGACCCAATTGCGCCAGACCGGGCCCGATCAACACAAGCGCGCCAGAGAAGCCAAGGCAAACGCCGACCAGACGCCGTAGGTTCATAGGCTCATCCGAAAAGAAATGTGCCAGCGGCAGAACCATCAGCGGAATCGCCGCCATGGACAGACCCGCAAAGGCCGAAGGGACAAATTGTTGCCCCCAGCTTAACAGCATGAAGGGAACCGCCGTCGACAGAATGCCGATGAAGAAAATCGAACTCAGAAGGGCTGGTGTCAAACTCGGAATACGCCGTCCGGTAAGGCGCATCAGCACCAGCAG
The DNA here is from genome assembly GCF_056534355.1 of Ruegeria sp. D7. NCBI lineage: Bacteria > Pseudomonadati > Pseudomonadota > Alphaproteobacteria > Rhodobacterales > Roseobacteraceae > Ruegeria > Ruegeria sp. D7. The sequence continues at coordinate 89,583 of NZ_JBQFPG010000008.1, read as the reverse complement.
CATAACGGCACCCAATGTGGTGCGCGACGTCGCCACGGTGACCGGTCCATAGCCTTCCAGCGCCATGGCAACCACCATGAACGTCCCGCCCCAGATGAGGCCCAGCGTGAAAACACCGCTCCAATCCTGTTTTGTCGGTTGTTGAACCATTCCATCCACTTATCCCGCGAATCTGACGGTGTCACGCGCTGATATTGACATTAGGTAAGTCATTACTTACCGTAAGCTATGACTTACAAAGAAGTGCTTTCGGCTTTAGGGGATTCGACCCGTCGTCAGGTTTTTGAGGCGGTGGCCAAGCACCCCAGGGCGGTTGGTGATCTGGCAGCGGATTTGCCCGTAAGCCGCCCGGCGGTCTCGCAACATTTGAAGGTCTTGTCCGAAGCCGGGCTTGTCGTTTGCCGGGCCGAGGGAACGCGCCGCATCTATGCCGCCCGACCCGAGGGGCTGGCAGACCTGCGCGCCTGGCTCGAGCAATACTGGTCGGACGTGTTGGAGAATTTCGCCGCCGAGGTAAACGAAGGACGAGATGCATGATCGAACCAATCATCAAGACCATTGTTGTGAACGCAACGCCCGAGTGCGCCTTTGACATTTTTGTAAATCGCATCGCCAATTGGTGGCCATTGGATGGGCACGCTGTCTCAGCGGTGCAAGGCAAGCCTGCGCTGGCAGTTGTGATCGAACCTCATGTCGGCGGTGCGGTTTATGAAACCATGTTCGATGGCGCCCGCGCTGATTGGGGCAAGGTGTTGATCTTCGAACAGGAGGCTCGCCTGGCCTTCAGCTGGCACCCCGGCACCAACACCGACCGCCCCACGCGGGTTGAGGTCCGGTTCGCAGCCCACGGAGCCGGGCAGACCATGGTCACTCTGACCCATTCGGGCTGGGAAGTCTGGACATCTGAGGCGTCGGACAAACGCACCGGTTACGACAGTGGCTGGGATTATGTTCTGGGCGAATGCTACGCAAATGCTGTCACCAAATGAAAAGGGCGGCCACCGGGGCCGCCCTTTCGCTGACAATTGTCAGACTTAGTTCTTTTCTTTGTCGACCATTTTGCCAGCCGAGATCCAGGGCATCATGGCGCGCAGTTTTGCACCGGTTTCCTCGATCATGTGCTCATCGTTCGCACGGCGCGACGCTTTGATGGTCGGTTGGCCTACAGCGTTCTCCAGCATGAAGTCACGGACGAATTTACCCTGCTGGATGTCGTTCAGAACCTCTTTCATACGCGCTTTGGTCTCGTCGTATTTCAAAATACGCGGGCCGGTGACGTACTGGCCATATTCAGCCGTGTTCGAGATCGAATAATCCATGTTGGCGATGCCGCCTTCATAGATCAGGTCAACGATCAGCTTCACTTCGTGCAGACACTCGAAATATGCCATCTCGGGCGCGTAGCCGGCCTCAACCAGCGTTTCAAAGCCGCAGCGGATCAGTTCAACCAGACCGCCGCACAGAACAGCCTGCTCACCGAACAGGTCGGTTTCGCATTCCTCGCGGAAGTTGGTTTCGATGATGCCCGAACGGCCGCCACCGATGGCCGAGCAGTAAGACAGGCCGATTTCCAGCGCTTTGCCGGTCGCGTCGTTGTCGACCGCGACGAGGCAAGGAACGCCGCCGCCTTTGGTGTATTCGCCGCGCACGGTGTGACCGGGGCCTTTGGGGGCCATCATGATCACGTCAACGCCTTCTTTCGGCTCGATCAGGCCAAAATGGACGTTCAGGCCGTGGGCGAACGCGATGGCCGCACCTGGCTTGATGTTGTCGTGGACGTATTTCTTGTACGTCTCAGCCTGCAGTTCGTCAGGCATGGTGAACATAATAACGTCGCACCAGGCTGCGGCTTCGGCGATGCCCATCACCTGCAGGCCTTCCGCTTCGGCTTTCTTGGCCGAGGGGGAGCCTTCGCGCAGGGCGATGACCAGGTTCTTGGCGCCCGAGTCGCGCAGGTTCAGAGCGTGGGCGTGGCCTTGCGAGCCGTAGCCCAGAATCGCCACTTTTTTGTCTTTGATCAGGTTGATGTCGCAATCGCGATCGTAATAGACGCGCATTTCGCCGGTCCTTTCAGTTTCGATTGATGTGCTTCTATCTTGCGTGATTGCTATTGGCGATAGGGTTTGGTTTGGGTATTTGACAAATAGATGAAGAATAATTCTTCTATTGAACAAAATGTGAAAAAATCATGCTTGATGATGTTGATCGACGTATACTGCGCCACTTCCAGGCCGAGCCAAGCCTGACAACGGCAGAATTGGCTGAGCGATGCCGCATCACTTCGGGCGTCTGCTGGCGCCGGATCGAAAAGATGCAGGCGGCAGGAGTGATCGAGGGGCAGGAAGCCGTTATCGACTGGGCCGCCTTGGGCTATGCGGTCGAGGTCTCTTTGCGGATCACGCTGGACAAGACGCAGGCACGGGCGTTCGACGAATTCACGGCGGCGGCGCGGAACGTGGCCGAGGTGATCGAGATCCAGACCTTCCTTGGCCGGGTGGATGTGCGCCTATCGGTGTTGGCGCGAGATATGGCGCATTATCAACAGGTCTATCGCGATCGCATTCTGACCCTACCGCACATCGCCGATATCGAAGCCCTTATGCATATCGCCCGAGTCAAACGGGATGAGGTGCTGCCGGTATGATCGAACTGGATGAGATCGACCGCAGAATTCTGCGCGCGCTGGTGCAGGACGCGACCCAAAGCGCGGGGGCTCTGGGGCGCCGCTTTGGCTTATCGCAGCCTGCGACCTGGCGGCGTATTCGTCGACTGGAAGAAGCAGGCGTGATCAAGGGGCGGCGGCTGCGTCTGAATGCCGAGGCCCTGGGTTTTGGAGTGACCGTCTTTCTCGGCGTGAAACTTGCGCGAAAAGGGCAGGTCAGCCTTGAAGATTTCGAGCGCGCCGTCAGCGCCATTCCCGAGGTACAGACGGTTGAGCATGTGCTGGGTCTTTATGATTATCGCTTGCGCGTCGTGGCGCGGGATCTGGCAGACTTCGAACGGGTTCTGCGCCGAAGGGTGATGACCTTACCAGGGGCCGGAGAGGTCGAAGCCAATGTACTGCTGAGCGAAGAACGCCTGCCCGGGCCGATCGGTTAGTATTTAGTGCGGATGCGGAACCCCGGATGATGGGTCATGCGGGCGAAAGTCATCGGTTGCCCGTCCTTCCACGTGGTCCGTTCCAGCTGAATCATCGAAGTGCCAGTGGTCGTGCCCATGAAATCAGCTAGACGATTGTCCGCCGAGATCGCGCAAAAGGCGATTTCAGCTTCGGTGAACGGGGCAGCATTCAACAACCATTCGTGTGGGCCACTTTTGTTGAGGTCGGCTTGCTCGACCTCGGGCACGGCTTCGATATTGATCCAGCGTTCTTCAAGCTGGAAGGGGCGGTTGTCTGCATAGTGCATGCAGATCACGTGCAGAACGCGCGCGTCCGGTTCGACATTCAGTTGCGAGGTCAGCCAGCCGGGGCTGTAGACCACGTTCCGTTCCACCAGAGCATAGCGATAGGCTGAGTTTTGGTTCTCAACCGCTTGTCTCGCAAGTGAAATTTCAAGCTTGGCTTGTTTGCGTGGTTCTTTCTTGACCCGCGTTCCGCTTTTGCGCTTGCGCTCGACAAAGCCCTGTTCAGCGAGCTCCCTCAGCGCCCGGTTCACCGTGGCGCGGGCACAATTGAACTCTTCCGCTAATTGGGTTTCGGTGGGTAAAAGCGAGCCCTGAGGCCATATGCGGGATTCAATCCGCCGCTTTACCTCGTCTCGAACGACTTGAAAACTAATCCGCTTTTGCGCAGTCACGAGTAAAATTATCCGTTCTTGTTCAAAGTGTGTGTATCTGTTCAGAAACACGCTAGGGTGTAAAGGGGACCTGACTCTGGTTGGCGTCATTTCTGCTAATTGTGGCATGTAAAAACTCAAAATGAAATTTTTGGCTGTGGGTTACTTAGGGTCAACTTCAGGCCGCGTTTGACGCTTTACCGAGCGCGCAAGACAAGGCAGAACAAAAAGGACCCAATAGAAAGGATGCGTCATGCCGGCACTACTGAATACTGTTGACCCGGGCGGGCTGGAGGAGTTCTCGGTGGTTTTTACCGACCGTTCTCTGAACCATATGTCTGCAAGTTTTCAGCAAGTCATGCGCGATATTTCGGCAATGCTGCGTGAAGTTTACAATGCTGAAGGCGTTGCGGTCATTCCCGGCGGAGGCACCTACGGGATGGAAGCTGTCGCGCGACAGTTTGCGCGGGGTGCTGATGTGCTTGTCGTACGCAATGGGTGGTTTTCATATCGGTGGAGCCAGATCATCGAGTCAGGTGATCTGACATCGTCGACCACCGTTCTCAAAGCGCGCGAAACCGGCAATTCCAGCCCGTCACCTTTTGCTCCGGCCCCGATTGATGAAGTTGTGGCAACAATCCATGAGAAACGACCGGGTATTGTCTTCGCGCCGCATGTTGAGACCTCGGCCGGAGTGATTCTGCCTGATAATTATGTGACAGCGATGGCCGCTGCTGCGCATGAGGTGGGGGCGTTGATGGTGCTGGACTGCATCGCCTCGGGCTGTGCCTGGGTCGATATGAAGGCCACCGGAGTGGATGTGCTGATCTCGGCTCCGCAGAAGGGGTGGAGCGCAACGCCATGCGCCGGTCTTGTCATGCTATCCGAACGCGCCGAGGCACGACTGGCCGAGACCTCATCCGATAGCTTCGCGATAGATTTGAAGAAGTGGCGCCAGATCATGCAGGCCTACGAGAATGGCGGTCATGCCTATCACGCCACCATGCCGACGGATTCTCTGCTTTCCTTCCGCGACACAATGGCCGAGACGCGCGCGTACGGCTTCGAAAAGCTGCGCGCAGCGCAATGGGCGCTAGGTGATGGCGTCCGGGCCTATCTTAGGGACAAGGGCGTCATGTCGGTTGCTGCCGAAGGGTTCGGCGCGCCCGGTGTGGTGGTCAGCTATACAGCAGACCCCGAAGTGCAGAACGGCAAGAAGTTCGCGGCCCTGGGCATGCAGATCGCAGCCGGCGTACCGCTGCAATGTGACGAACCCGAAGGGTTCAGCACCTTCCGTCTCGGCCTGTTTGGCTTGGACAAGCTGTATGATGTTGACGACACGATTGCGCGCCTGAAACGGGTTCTGGATCAGGTGCTGTAATAGCGTGGCGGGCAGAAGTCCGCCCTGCGGTTCAGCGGACGCCGAGGCCCATTTGCATTAGCGTCTTGCGCACGGGTGGTAGGGAATAGAGCGCATTCAGCCCCATCGCTCGTGCGTCGCGCAGCGGACGCGCTTCGATCATCGAGGCGCGGTTCAGCAGGTCGATGCCTTTGACGCGCAGTTCGATCTCGGTATGGCGGGCCTTGTGATAGGAATCCAGCATCTGCGCATCGCCTAAGCCCTCGGGCCGGGCTTGCGTCAATTCCAGCAAGCAGCGCAGATCGCCCAACGACATGTTCAGCCCCTGCGCACCAATAGGTGGCACCACATGCGCGGCCTCGGCCATCAGCGCGATGCGTTCACCCGACAACCGTTCCGCCGACTGGCTGATGATCGGCCAGATCGTCCGGCGTGAGGCCAATTTCAGCGGTCCAAACAGCCCGCAAGAGCGTTCGGTCATGGCGGCTTCGAACGCGTCGGATTCAAGGTTTAGCAGTTCAACGGCACGTGGCCCACGCTCCATCCAGACAATCGCCGAGGACGGTTGGCCTTGCCAATCGGGCAGGGGGACCAATGTGAACGGCCCGCCCGAGCGGTGAATCTCGGTCGAGACATTGTCGTGCGGGATAGGATGTGTGACGGCGAAGGCGAGGGCCTTTTGGCCGTAGCGCGTGGTTTGAACATTGATCCCGGCAGCTTCGCGCATTGGTGAACTGCGCCCGTCAGCGGCGATTACCAGTTTGCAGCGGATGCGGGTGCCGTCGCTCAGGCCGACTCGTGCCTCATTGGTGCGGGTGAACAGGCTGACCGTACCGGTGCCGGGGCGGAAATCGACATTCGGCAGTTCGGCTAGTCGCGCCACCATCTCGCGGCGCAGCAGCCAGTTGGGCAGGTTCCATCCGAATGGCTGGTCCGAGATATCGGCGGCGTTGAAATCACGCACGACGCGCGGTTCGGGCACATCGCCACCCGCATCCACGATGCGCATGATCTGCAGGGGCGCGGCGTGGGCATCCAGCTTGGCCCAAAGCCCGCATTGTTCCAACAGACCGTGGGCAGGCTGCAAAAAAGCGGTGGTACGCAGATCCGATCCGTCCACGTCCCGCTCGGTGATCGGAGGGGTGGGATCGACGCAGACTACGTCGAACCCGGCAGCGCCAAAGGCGGCGGCGGCGGTCAATCCGGCGATTCCGCCGCCGGAAATCAGGATGTCACAGCTGTCAGTCATGAGTATGTCTCCGTTGCCGCAGACACTAGTGCTGTTGCGCGGTGGGCGCCAAGTGACATCCTGTCTCGTGCTTTATCCCCGAGAGATCAAAATCAGGACAAGGAACATCGTCGGCACCAGCATCAGGGCAGGAATATAAAGACCCGGCAGGCCGAACAGAAGGATGGAGCAGCCCCACATGCTGACCAGCGCCGCGGCTGTATAATAAAGGTCTTCAGCTTCGGCATTGGCCGCGTCCCGGGCCATCCAGCCAAACACGGGAATTGCAAACAAAAGGCGCTGCCAAAGAGGCAGGCGCTGAGGCATCTCAAGCGCGGTCATTGGGGTCTCCGATTCTGTTCGTCGCTGAGCTGCATATGGGGTCAATTCTGCACCTGCGAAACGAACAGATCGTCGCAGTGTGACAGCCTATCGCAGGCGACCCAGAAACCCGGTCAGATCATCGGTGTGATGGTGAATATGGTCAGCCTCGTGCGGGTCAGGCGCGACGTGTACGGTGCGCATTCCCATCTCGTGCGGGGCGGCCAGATTGCGTGGATCATCTTCGAACATGGCGGCTTTCGCGGTATCGATTCCATCCTGCGCAAAGATCGCCTCGAACGCGGCTTTTTGCGGCTTGGGGCGATAGCCTGCGTGTTCTACGCCATAGATCGCGTCGAACAGCCCAATCAGACCGCGTGCCGCCAGAACGCGCTCGGCATAAGGTGCAGATCCATTGGTATAGACGATGCGTCGCCCGGGCAAAGCGCGGATATGTTCCGCCAGCGCAACATCGGGTTCCATATGGCTCATGTCCACCTGATGCACGGCGTGCAGATAGGGATCGGGGTCCAGATCGTGCTCTGCCATCAGGCCCGCGAGTGTCGTGCCGTATTCGCGCCAGTAATGCGAACGCAGCCGGTCGGCCTCGGGGCGGTCGACGCCGATAGCTTGCACGACGTAATCCGTCATCAGCACTTCGATCTGATCGAACAGGCGCATATGCGGCGGGTAAAGCGTGTTGTCTAGATCGAACACCCATTGGGTGACATGGGAAAAGGCAGGTTTGACCATGCTTTGGGTTTAGGGCGATGGGCTGCGGTTTTCAATGCCGCACTTGATCGGGGGGGCGTGTGGCGGCTAGACAGGTCCGAACGAGGAGACAATTCAGCCGATGCCCCAATCCAAACAGTCCAATACGGACGCCTATAGCCTTATTCTCGAAGCGATAGACGTCGGTGTCTACAAGCCTGGTGATCGGCTGGTGGAAAGCGAACTGGCCGAGCGGTTTGGCGTTTCGCGCACTCCGATCCGCGAGGCGCTGCAGCGGCTGGAAACGCAGTCGTTGCTGGAACGGGACGGGCGGTCGTTGATCGTGGCCTCATTGGACCACAACCAGATGGCCGAGCTTTATGTTGTCCGGCGTGAATTGGAAGGGCTGGCCGCACGTCTGGCCGCAAAACACGCAACCGAAGAGGAAATTCGGGTCCTTCGGGACATGGTGGTGGCTGACAATGAGTTGATCGGAGATCCTGTTGCGCTGTCGCGGGCCAACCGGAGATTTCACGAACAGATTCACCTGGCTTCGCATAACCGCTATCTGGTGCAGCAGCTTGATCTTGTGCATCGGACCATGGCCTTGATGGCGACCACATCGCTGGCCGCAGAAGGGCGTGGCGAGATTGCGCAGAGCGAGCACAAAGGCATCGTGGACGCGATTGCGGCGCGAGACGAGGACGCGGCGGCCAAGGCGTTGCAGGATCACATTTCGGTCGCTTTCATGACGCGGCTGAAACAGGATGCGATCCGGCGCGAGAAATAGCGGGCTCACGTTCCTCGACCGCATGCCCGTGCTGGGTCTTGTCCCAGAAGAACGGATTGACCGCCAGTTCCCACAGGCCTTTGTAGGCCGCCAACACGCCCAGCGGATAGTAAAGCACCATGCTCGGCACCCAGGGTAGCAGGAACCTGCGTTTGCCTGCGATGACACCGCAGATACCCACCAATAGGTTGGCGGCTTCGGCGACGAGAAACAGAACCACGCAGGCAGTCAATAAACCGGGTGCCAGGATTGGTTGATACAGGTGGGGCAGCCCGAAAAAGATGGGCCAGAACGCCCACAGAAGCGGGGCCAGAAGGAATTGACCCAGTGTTCCCAGAAAAAAGGCCTGTAAGCCCAAAAAGCGCAGCAACCCCAGATCGCGCAGCAATTGGCGTGGTGCGCGCATATGCACCAGATAGGTTACCATGAACCCCTTCAGCCAACGCGAACGCTGCTTGACCCATGGCCAGGCGCGAAAGTTCGCCTCTTCATAGGTCGTGGTGCTGACGATCTCGGTCCGATATCCGGCACGGCTTAGGCGGACACCCAGATCGGCATCTTCGGTGACATTATGGGCATCCCAACCGCCCAGTTCGACCAGCTTGTCACGGCGAAAAAAGAAGGTTGTGCCGCCCAGCGGAACGACCAGACCAATTCGCGCGATGCCTTTCAGGACGACGCGAAACCAGCCGCTGTATTCGATGCTAAAACAGCGCGACCGCCAATTGGTGCGCGGATTGTAGTAGTCTAGAATACCTTGCAGGCACACCACTTCCTTTGGGGCGTTCGCGAAATGGCGGACAACGGTTTCAATCTGATCGGGTTGCGGCGCGTCTTCGGCATCCCAAACGCCCAAAATCTCTCCACGGCAGAAATCCAGCGCATAGTTCATCGCACGGGGCTTGGTGGTCAGGTCACCCCGAGCCGGCACAACAATGGCGCGCATCCAGGTTGGCAGTTCTATTTGCCTGAGCGCCTCATTGGTTACGTCATCCCGCTCTTCCAGCACCAGAATGACATCCAGCAACGCTTTGGGATAGGTCAGGCGGCGCAGCCGGGCGATCAGGTCATCGGCAATCTCGCGTTCCTTATATAGCGGCACCAGGATCGAGACGCGGGGTAGGCGAAGTGACTCAGAGGTCTTTGTTGTTGGCTCAGATTTTTCTCGCCATAGATAAGCAATGAGCCCCGAGAGCCTGAGAGACAAGAACAGCCCCAGAGTCAGCAGTGCAAAGCCCAAAAGAAGGCCGAGGCCAACTATCGGGAAACAAACACAGAGTGCCGCGAGCAGGATAAATCCAATGATCGGCCCACGGCGCGTCTGGGCCGACCAATTCCTGCAGCTTTGCCGCGCCTCAACGCGAGTTTCTGCAGCTTGTGCTAGCGGTTGAGCATATTGACGAGCGATGGCAGCATCGATCTGCTCGGGTCCTGCCAGAACCGGGATGATCGTGTAACCGTGGCCTTTCAATGCGTCTGCCACTGCGTCAAATGTATCTGGCCTGGCTGTAGCGATCAGCAGGATTGGCCCCACACGCATCCAGGGCAGTACATTGTGGTCCAACCAAAACTCGACCGGTTCGAGCAAGCAGAGGTCTGCGGCAGGTGGTACCTGCGCAAGATCGGCGATCTGAAGGCCGGTTTGGTCAGACAGCGCAGAGAGAACCTGCGCACGGCTGGCCCATCCTTCACTGACCAGTATTTCCCCCAATGGCGCGTTCTGGAATACTTGCATCCGCAGGGCGCGCGCCAACTGGTCGGATGTGATGATGCCTTGTTCGACGAGACATGTGCCGAGCGGTTTGCGCGAATGCGGCCCGGGCACAGGCTGCGCCAGTGTCTGACGCTGGAGATTCAATTCGACCATAACGAAACCCTGCCGCATGTAACATCCGGCAGGGTTGCTTAGTCAGGGTTAACACACGGTTAACGCTGTTGAATTCGCCTTTAAGCTTGTGCTTTTTGATCCGCCATCGCCGCGGCAAAGCGTTCGAACAGGTAGAAACTGTCCTGCGGGCCGGGTGACGCTTCTGGATGATGCTGCACCGAATAAACCGGGCGACCCGTCATGCGGATACCGCAGTTCGAGCCGTCAAACAGAGAGCGATGCGTTTCGACTACGCCATCGGGCAGTGTTTCCGCGTCCACGGCGAAGCCGTGGTTCATCGAGGTGATCTCGACCTTACCGGTTTCCATATCCTTGACCGGATGATTGGCACCATGGTGGCCGTGGTTCATCTTGATCGTCTGTCCGCCAAGCGCCAGTGCCAGCATCTGATGGCCTAGGCAGATACCAAAGACAGGCAGATCTGTCGTGTCCAGCACTTCCTTGATCATTGGAACTGCATATTCGCCGGTAGCCGCGGGATCGCCGGGTCCGTTTGACAGGAACACTCCGTCCGGCTTGTGTGCCAGCACCTCCGCAGCCGTTGCGGTGGCGGGCAATACGGTTACGTCGCAACCCGCCGAGGCGAGGCAGCGCAAGATGTTGCGCTTGGCACCATAGTCGATCGCGACCACCTTGTGCATCGGAGCTTCCTGACGCTGGTAGCCATCGGGCCAAGCCCAACGCATCTCATCCCAGCGATAGCTTTGGGCGCAGGTGACTTCTTTGGCCAGATCCATCCCTTCGAGACCCGCAAAACTACGCGCTGCAGCAATCAGGACTTCGATTTCGAAGTTTCCCTCGGGATCATGAGCCAGCGCCACGTGCGGTGCGCCTTGCTGACGGATCGCCCGGGTCAGGCGGCGGGTATCGACGCCGCCGATTGCGATGCGACCACGGCGGGCCAGCCAGCTTTTTAGCTCTTCTGTCGCGCGCCAATTCGACGGCTCGGTCGGGTCCCATTTGACCACCATCCCGGCTGCCACCGGGTCGCCGGTTTCGTCATCTTCGGGATTCACTCCGACATTGCCGATATGCGGGAAAGTGAAGGTCACGATCTGGCCCGCATAAGAAGGATCGGTCATGATCTCTTGATAGCCTGTCATGGCGGTGTTGAAACACAACTCGGCCTCGGTTTGACCGGTTGCGCCGAAGCCCACACCGTAAAACAGGGTACCATCGGCCAACGCCAGACATGCGGTGGGCTTGGACGGGGCGTTCTGGGCCATGGCGCGACTCTCCTGCAAGGTAAACGGGCGCATAACTAAGTGGGATATACGCTAGGGTCAAGTCTGTTCAAATTTTGGGCTATTGTTAAAAATCAATGAGTTACAATTAATGTCCACTGTTGTACCAACCTTTTTGTTTCGATATGGTCAGGGTTCCTTTGCCATGGGGATGGACAGACCATATGGATATGCGATCACGGGTGAACTCTGCCCTGAAGCAAGCTATGAAAGACAAAGCCGCCGAGCGTCTTTCGACACTGCGCCTGATCAATGCGGCGATCAAGGATCGTGATATTGCTTCGCGCGCCTCTGACAATGAAGAGACCAAAGGCTGCGGCGATGCCGAAGTGCTTGAAATTCTGGGTAAAATGACCAAGCAGCGCAAGGAAAGCGCACGCGCCTACGAAGAGGGTGGACGCCTTGATTTGGCCGAGCGGGAACTGCGCGAGGTTGAGGTGATTGAGGAATTCCTGCCCAAACAGCTGGACGACGACGAAGTTAGCAAGGCCATTCAGACCGCCATCACGTCTACTGGGGCGGGCTCAATCCGCGATATGGGCAAGGTGATGGGCGAGTTGAAGTCGCGCTATACCGGTCAGATGGATTTCGGCAAAGTAGGACCGATGGTCAAAGATCATCTTTGCGCTAACTCCAACGGCGCTTAATCACGTCGATTTACGCAGTTTCTGACGCAGATCATCAAACAGCGCGATCCTCTCGTCTTCGGACAGGAACGCGCCGATCTCAACTTCGCGCCCATCGCCGATCAGCGTTACGTAGTGGGGTACCGGACCACCGCTGGTGTGCATTTCGGGACGGGCCCAATAGCGGTTGCAGGTCCATTCCTGATCGCCCTTGTCTGGGTGGTGGTGCACAAGGTGGGCTTGCGTCTGGCCTAAGGTCAGAACCTCGAACACGCTGCGCGCGCGATAGTTTGTCTGGATTGCCAACCAGAGGCCCAGAACCGTCAGCAGCAGGAACGGCAGCAGACCCCACAGGACGATCGAACCCAACATCGCCAGCAGCGGGATCAGTCCGAACAGGAACACCGACAAGATGACGGTAATTGCACCACGTGGTGGCAAGGAGTTGTGCGGCCAAAGCCGCAGTTCCTGTTCAGCGTCCGAGTTTTTTGTCCATTGATAAGGCATGGCGAGAACCTAGCTCAGACCGGCGCAATGTCGAAGCAAAAATCAGTCAGACAACGTGGCCGACGCGGACCCACGACAGGGCATCGTCAAGCCGGTCATCACCCCAGAACACTTCGTCGCGGACAACAAAGCTGGGTGCGCCGAAAACCCCCAGTTTGATGGCCTTGTTTGTCTCGTCCTCCAAGGCTGCAACAGCGTCCGGGCTGCGGGCACGGGCAAGCATCAGGCGTGGATCTTGTTGGCACCGAAGCAGGGCTTCGGAAATGGCGCTTTCGCTACCGGCCTCAATACCATCCTCGAACCAGATCCGATAAAGATTTTGCGTGAACCCCGCGCCCCAGCCGTCCTGCATGCCCAGCAAAGCCACCTGATTTGCCAGCGCCAGGTCAGAAATTGGATAGGGGGCGGGAAGTTTGGCGTGGATGTGATATTTCGCGGCGCGCCGCTCAATATCGCGCCACATATAGGCCGACTTCACCGGTTTGCCCGCGAAGGGTATATTTTGCTGTTCCGACATCACCGTGCGCACGTTGAAGGGGCGCCAGGTTACCGTCGCATCGTTTTCTTCGCACCAGCCATCCAGGCGCGTGATGGTCAGAAAACTGTAAGTGCTGCCGATTGAATACCAAAAGTCGATCTCGGGCATTGCAAGGCTCCTGTCAAAAGGGGCTTTGCCAACCAGAATACCGCAAAACGGAGGTTTTTTCGATCTTTGCCCAATTTAAATGGTCAAAGTAACGCTTTATCGATGGGTTCTGTCGGCTGAGGGGCAGTGCCGCAGGAAGTCATCTGGCGCAGGTCGATTTCGATCATGCGGCAGATGGACGAGATCGGAACATCGGTTACGTCGCCTTCGAACGGGTCCTCCATCGAGGCGCTGACCCGTTCAGTCACGAAGAAAATCCAGCAAACCAACGCTCCGATCGGAGCAAAGACTGCCCAGTCAAGCAGAACGGATTTTGTTACCGAGTAGCCCATGCCAGCGGTGATCGAGCGTTGGTCATTCAACGCCAGCGGTAACATGAAGATAAAAATATAGCTGAAGATGCGTCCGACCTCGGCGACCTGCCGTGGGAAGGGGGTATTCTTGATACGTTCGCTTTGGCCTTGCGCGTCTGCAAACCGTGCTAGCCGGTTCATCAGCGCCACATGCCAATAGGGGTCGATCTTGCCGGATTGCGCCAGTGATGAAAGCCGCTCACCCTGAAGAAACAACAGGTACGCGGCACGGTTGGATTTCCCTTCGAGCAGAGGCAAATCAGCCGCCAGTTGGGTATCGCGCCAGCATTCGGGTTCCTGATGCAGCGCGATTTTGTCCACGACCGGTTTGTGTCCGAACATCCACGGGCGGCGGGCACGTCCATGCGTAGCGGGCTGGCGCAGCTGAAATGCCAGCATGTTGAGCCAAGCGATATGACGTTCCAGCAATTCACGCCGTATCTCGGGCGCAAGCGGCGTGCCGTCAGCCTGAACCAGATTGCTGATCGTGTTGCCCCAATCGCGACTGGCGTTGACGATGTCCCCCCAGATCTTGCGGGCCTCAACCCAGCGGCCATAGGCCGAGGTGTTCTTGAAACCCAGAAAAAATGCCACTGCCAAACCCAGCATCGTGACCGGTGGGCTGGAGTTCGAGATCAACTCAAGCGGAGTAACTTCATCCACTAGTTCAAGCAGGAGTATCCAGGCCATGACGATGCAAATGAACCCGGCAGAGCCTTTGACCAGTTGCCGAAGTGTGATGCCGTGATGGAGAATCATGTGGCGCGCACCCGTCTTAGATTATGCTGTTTTCGCAAATACTAGCGGCCTGATCTTTGGTGCGTCTACGTGTTGGGTGCAGCAAGTTGCGGACTGGGGGCATAAAAAACACAAAGCCCCGCACGGGGCGGGGCTTTGCTGAGTTTGGTTTGGATGGCGGGATTAGTGCGCGTGGCCCTTGTCCCAGTCTTCCTGCTTGGGCAGCTGCTCGAACGTGTGTTCAGGCGGCGGCGTGGGCAGGGTCCATTCCAACGTATCCGCGTATTCGTTCCACGGGTTCGGACGTGTCTCTTTCGCACCACGCAGCAGGGCGTAGATCACGATGCCGAAGAACAGCAGGAACGAGGCGAACGAGATGAACGCACCAATCGACGAAACGAAGTTCCACTGAGCAAACGCTTCAGGGTAGTCGATATAGCGGCGTGGCATGCCCTGACGGCCCAGGAAGTGCTGCGGGAAGAAGGTCAGGTTGGCGCCGATGAAGAACAGCCAGAAGTGAACCTTGCCCCAGAACTCGGAATACTGACGGCCCGTCATCTTCGAGAAGTAGAAGTACACGCCAGCGAAGATCGCGAAGACGGCACCCAAGCTCATCACGTAGTGGAAGTGCGCAACGACGTAATAGGTGTCGTGATAGGCACGGTCCACGCCGGCCTGCGACAGCACAACGCCGGTCACACCACCAACGGTGAACAGGAACAGGAAGCCGAAGGCGAACAGCATCGGGGTTTTGAACTCGATCGAGCCGCCCCACATGGTCGCGATCCACGAGAAGACCTTAACGCCGGTCGGAACCGCGATGACCATCGTGGCCAGCATGAAGTAGGCCTGCTGGCGCAGCGACATGCCAACTGTGTACATGTGATGCGCCCATACGACGAAGCCCAGCACACCGATCGCGATGATCGCCCAGACCATCGGCAGGTAGCCGAAGATTGGTTTACGCGCGAAGGTCGCGATCACGTGGCTGATGATGCCAAAGCCGGGCAGGATCACAATGTACACTTCCGGGTGGCCAAAGAACCAAAGGATGTGCTGATACAGGATCGGATCGCCGCCACCGGCCGGATCAAAGAAGGTGAAGCCGAAGTTGCGGTCCATCAGCAGCATGGTGATCGCGCCTGCCAGAACCGGCAGCGACAGCAGAATCAGCCACGAAGTGACGAAGATCGACCAGCTGAACAGAGGCACCTTGAACAGTGTCATTCCCGGGGCACGCATATTGAGGAAGGTGGTAATCATGTTGATCGCGCCGAGGATCGAGGAGGCGCCCGATACGTGCACGGCGAAGATCGCAAGGTCCATGGACATGCCGCCTTCGGTCGTCGACAGCGGTGGATACAGAACCCAGCCTACACCTGAACCAAGCTGGTCATTACCACCGGGGCTGAGCAGCGAGGCGACGCCCAGCGAGGTGCCAGCGACATACAGCCAGAAGGACAGGTTGTTCATCCGCGGGAACGCCATGTCCGGCGCGCCGATCTGCAACGGCATGAAATAGTTGCCAAATCCGCCGAACAGGGCGGGGATGACCACGAAGAACATCATCAGAACACCGTGATAGGTGATCATCACGTTCCAGAGGTGACCGTTGGGGGTACATGGATCGGCCATGAAACCTTCGAGGCACATATACTGAACACCGGGGTGCATCAGTTCGAGCCGCATATAGACAGTCATCAGAACCGAGATCAGACCGGCAAGGGCCGAAAAGACCAGGTAGAGAATCCCGATGTCCTTGTGGTTGGTCGACATGAACCAGCGGGTGAAAAAGCCGCGCTGATCTTCATGCTCGTGACCATGAATGGCTGCGTCTGCCATTAGGTGCCTCCTGTTGCAACTGTACCGCGCAGTCGGACCTCTCCAACGCGCGGGATTCCTGCTGGTTTTAGATTGCGAAGGGGCGACCTTCAATGGTCGAGTTTGATCTGGATCAAGATTAATTGTCGCGGGCAGACTGTGCTGCGCGATAATCTGACCTCGGATGCGAGGGATTTGGGGATTCAGTCCGCGATTACAAGTGGTGACGGGGAAACCCGCTTGACCCGCATCAAGCGGCGGCTCAGAACAACGGGTAAGTCCAACACCGGAGGCCTGTAATGACCGCTTATGATCCCGAAAATGTCTTTGCCAAGATCCTGCGCGGAGAAATCCCGTCAAACCGTGTGTATGAAGACGACGACACCGTCGCGCTGATGGATATCATGCCCCGGGCGGACGGGCACTTGTTGGTGATCCCCAAAACCCCCTGTCGCAACATGCTGGATGCAACGCCCGAGCAACTGGCAGCGGTGATGGCGACGGTACAGAAGATGGCTCACGCTGTGAAAGAAGCGTTTGACGCTGATGGCGTCACCGTTCAGCAATTCAATGAGGCCGCAGGCGGGCAAGAGGTATTTCACCTGCATGTGCATGTATTGCCGCGCCACGAGGGCGTCTCGATACGCCCGCCCGGTAAAATGGGCGATTTTGACCTGATTGCTCAACACGCCGACAAGATCCGCGCGGCACTGACCTGATCCACCTTCGAAGCGAGCTGTCGCAGGCGTCGTGATCACCAAACGCATGGAACACGACACTTGCGTAATCGCGCTGCCCGTCGCAGGCCTGAGGAATACGGATCAGTCTTGTTCCATTCTTTTCAGGCGTGCGATCCGGACTCGTAAATCATCAGGCTGCTGTTCGGCGATTTCATTAGCCCGGTTCAAGTTTTTCCATTTGCACCTTCGAGCGTGAGCAAAGCCTCTAATTAGGCCAGCGGCTGGCCAGATCTTGGCCATGGCGTACGCATTGCAACCGCCGCAGCGCGGTTTCGTCATAGCGGCGCTGATTACCCGCAGTAGGTTTGAACGGCGGTAGAAGTCCAGAACCGGATCGTAGGTGCTTTGATTCCAGTGCGAAATGAGGGAGCCCCGATTGCATTCATTTTCGAAAACACCCCCTTGAACCTCTAGTCACTAGAGGAATTATGTAGCATGGTGATTCAGAAAATAGGACTCACTAAAATGGCTCATCAGCATTCCCACAAAGGGCACAGCCACGCGCATGTTGATCCGCAGGCCGGAGATGCGCGCGTTGCCTGGGCCATCGCGGTCAATATGTTCTTGACGCTGGCACAGGTTGTGGGCGGGGTTATTTCAGGTTCGCTCGCCTTGATTGCGGACGCCTTGCACAACCTGTCAGATGCGATTGCGCTGGTCATCGCATTCTTTGCCCGCAAGATCGCTCGTCGACCCGCAAACGCGCGTATGAGTTTCGGGTATGGCCGGGCCGAGGTTGTAGCGGCGCTGGTTAACTACACAACACTGATCGTTCTGTCGGTCTATCTGCTGTACGAAGGCGTAATGCGGTTTGTCGAGCCCGAGCCGGTTAATGGCTGGATCGTTGTCTGGATCGCTGGGATCGCATTGGTCGTCGACCTTGTCACCGCTATGCTGACCTATTCCATGTCCAAGGACAGCATGAATATTCGTGCGGCATTCCTGCACAATGTGGCCGATGCATTGGGGTCCGTCGCCGTGATTGTCGCAGGTACCGCTGTAATTGTCTTCAACTGGACTTGGGTCGACCCAGCGGTCACCATCATGATCTCACTTTACATCCTTTGGCACGTCAAATCCGAGATCGGTGAAACCATACGCGTTCTGATGTTGGGCGCGCCAACAGAATTGGATCCGGAAGAGGTCGCCACAGCCATTGAAGGCGTATCGGGCGTGGCAGGAGTTCACCACATCCATCTGTGGAGCATGCAGGAGCGTGAGCCCGCGCTGTCGGCGCATCTGGTCATCAAACCCGACGCACAAGATAGTGCCGAGGATATCCGGGTGATGGTCAAGCAGGTTCTGCAGAACAAGTTTGGGCTTGGTCATGTTACGCTTGAAATCGAAGCCAGCGGGCACGCTTGCGTCGGATCAACCCGATTTGGGCATCAACAGATTTAGGGGCCTAAAACGAGAATTGCCGTTCCGATATGGGGTCGGAACGGCAGACTCGTAACCAAACACTTTCACGGATTTCGCAGGGCAGCCCTGAGATCACCGGTTAACACACCACTCACTCATGAACGGTCATTACATACTATGTGGTCAGATGGCGTTTGTAAGGAGAGGATGTGAAGAATCCCTGAATTTGAGGCGAATTGAGGCCATTCAAAGGAATTTTCTGAATGATTTTCGAAACAGAGTGCCCCAAATACTAGCATTGTCTTTTGCGTATTCTGGCCAGATCTATCCGAATACGTGGAATCACCTATAAACTAGGCGCCCTCGGTGGCGAAGACCTCATCAAAGGTCTTTTTTAGCGCAACATCGACGTCATCCATGGTCACCGGCAACCCAAGATCGACCAGTGAGGTCACCCCGTGTTCCTGAATTCCGCAGGGCACGATTCCGGTGAAATGTGACAGGTCCGGCTCGACATTGATTGAGATGCCGTGAAAGCTGATCCATTTCCGCAGGCGAATGCCGATGGCCGCGATCTTGTCCTCGGCTGGCTGGCCGGTGATCGTCAGCGGCTTGTCTTGCCGTTGCACCCAGACGCCCACGCGGCCGTCGCGGATCTCACCGGTGACATTGAACTCGGCCAGAGCCGCAATCACCCATGCCTCAAGCTGCTGCACAAAGCGGCGCACATCATGACCGCGTTTGCCCACATCAAGCATGACGTAAACAACGCGCTGACCGGGGCCGTGATAGGTGTACTGTCCACCGCGCTTGCTTTCATAGACCGGAAAGCGATCCGGATCGGTCAGATCTTCTCGCTTGGCAGAAGTCCCAGCGGTATAAAGCGGAGGGTGTTCCAACAGCCAAATGCATTCGTCCGCCTCACCCGCTGCAATCGCGGCAACGCGCGCCTCCATGAAGGCAGTGGCCTCGTCGTAGTCGATTAGCCCGTCGGTAGTCTTCCATTCCATGCTCGTTCCTTAGACCGTCTGCGGGGCAGGGGGAAGGGGTCAGGCGGCCTCGGCCAGGCAGCGTTGCAGGACTTGCGCATAAGTGTCCGTGCCCTGTGCGCCGGTCAGCAGATATTTCCCTCCAAACACCATCGAAGGCACGCCCGAGATGCCTCGGCTGGTCCAGAAATCTTGTTTTTCACGCACCGGTTGGGCATGCGCACCTGATTCAAGTGCGGTTCGCGCCGCCTCCGGGTCGAGCCCGGCCGTCTCGACCGCGCCCATCAACACTTCGACGTCAGAGACATCCTGTTGCTTGGTGAAATAGGTTTCGAACAGGGTCAGTTTCAGCGGATGCTGACGCCCCTGTGTTTCCGCCCAGTCAAGCAGTTGATGCGCGGCAAAGGTGTTCACGATTCTGCTGTCATCAGTGAAATTGAAGGTGAACCCAAGTTCAGTGCCCAACGCAGTCAACCGCTCGCGCGCCTGCTGGCTTTGTTCGGGCGTCGAGCCATATTTCTCGGCAATATGCTCACTCAGATTCTGTCCCTCTGGCCCCATGTTGGGGTTCAGTTCGAACGGATGCCAGCGCAATCGGGCCAGCACATTCTCTTGCTTCAGTGCGGCATCGAGTTGACGAAAGCCGACAATACACCACGGACAGACCACATCCGAGACGACATCAATCTGCACTGTAGGGCGGGGATCGGGCGAGGGCATGGCTGCTCCAGATTGCATTGTATCGCGGTTAGATATGGCTAAAGCACGTGATTTCAATCGGCTGTGTTTTTGCCTCTTCACATCGCGCGGCTCAGCGTCTATACGCCCCTCTACCAAGTCATTGGCAGTGCGGTCGTGGCGGAATTGGTAGACGCGCAGCGTTGAGGTCGCTGTGGGGTAACACCCGTGGAAGTTCGAGTCTTCTCGACCGCACCAACATCCTGAGATCTTTACCCGAAATTGTCAGGTGAGACGGGCGCCCTGTTGGTTGAAGCGATAGGTTCGATCATGGGCGTAGCCGAAATGGACGGATTCACCAGCGTTGACCTGATGCTGGCCGAACAGGCGCGCGGTTATCTGGTGGTCTTGCATCATCGCGATCACGTTTGTGTCTCCACCCAGATGCTCAACATGGGTCACGTTTGCGGTCAGGGGGCCTTCGTCGGATAAGTACAAGTCCTCTGGGCGGATGCCCAATGTTGTGTCCGCGCTGTCGCCGATTACGCTGGCGGGGAAGAAATTCATCGACGGAGCGCCAAGGAAACCCGCGACGAACTGGTTGGCGGGGTTATTATATAGCTCCATCGGGCTGCCAACCTGTTCAACGCGCCCGTCGCGCAGGACGACGATCTTGTCGGCGAGTGTCATCGCCTCGGTCTGGTCGTGGGTGACGTAGATCATCGATGCATCGAGCTGCTGATGCAGGTTGGCGATTTCCAGTCGCGTATTCATACGCAGGGCGGCGTCCAGATTGGATAAAGGTTCGTCAAACAGAAACAGTTTGGGTTCACGCACGATGGCACGCCCGATGGCGACACGTTGGCGCTGGCCGCCTGACAGTTCTGAGGGGTAACGGTCGATATAGGGCTCAAGGTTCAGCATCTTGCTGGCCTTGGCGACGCGTTCTTCGATGACCTGCTTGCTCTGGCCTTCCTGTTTCAGTGCCAGCGACATGTTCTTGCGCACATTCAGGTGGGGATAGAGTGCATAGCTTTGGAACACCATCGCGATGCCGCGTTTCGAGGGGGGCGTAAGGTTCATCACCTCTCCGCCAATGCGCACTTCGCCCGAGGTCACGTCCTCCAGCCCCGCGATCACGCGTAGCAGGGTGGACTTGCCGCAACCCGAGGGGCCGACGAAAACGACGAACTCGCCATCTTCCACTTCGATGTTGATATCCTTAAGGACTTCGACTGTTCCGAAGGACTTGTTCACGTTTGTCAGCGTCAGGGCGGTCATGTGCGTGCCTCTTTCAGCGAAATGGGTTGGCCAGTGCGGATGCTTTCATCGGCAGCTAGACAGATGGCCAGCGATTGCACGGCGTCGTTCATATGGCGGGTCAGGTCGATGTCTTCAGTGATCGCACGCAACATATAGGCTTGCTCGGCGTCACAGAGTTCCTGATGGCCGGGTTCATCGGGCATGTCGATTGTCTGATCGCCTTCAGGGCGGTGAACCAGAAGGCCGCCGACCTTGGTGTGTCCGTCGATATCGGCGGATGCGCCCTTGTTTCCATCGGTGATCGAGACCGAGCCGTTGGGCGACACGATATCTTTCACGAAGAACGCAGTTTCGGACATCATGGGGCCCCAACCAGCCTCATACCAGCCGACCGAGCCGTCCTCGAAGACCACCTGAAACTGGCCGTAGTTGTACATGTCTTCGGCGATCTCATCGCTTAGGCGCAGGCCCATGCCGTGGACTCGCACGGGGTCGGAGTCAGTGATCTGACACATCACGTCGACATAATGCACACCGCAATCGACGATGGGCGAGGTGGTCTGCATCAGAGCTTTGTGTGTTTCCCACTCGGCCCCGCTGCTTTGTTGGTTGAGATTCAGTCGGAAGACGTAAGGCCCGCCAAGGTCGCGCGCCTCGGCGATCAGGCGCATCCACGAAGGATGGTGGCGCAGGATGTAACCGATCACCAGTTTGCGGTCGGTTTCAATGGCCTTTTCGACAACGCGCTTGGCATCTGCCACAGTGGTCGCTAGCGGCTTTTCGACAAATACATGCGCCCCGGCCTCCATCGCCGCGCAGGCGAAATCGGCGTGGCTGTCGGAGTAGGTCGCCACGACCACCAGATCGGGCTTGGTCTCTGCCAGAGCGGTGTGAAAATCCGAATAGGCCGGATAGATCGACAGATCTGGATGATCCACGCGACCGGATCGGTTCACCAACCCAACAATCTGCGCGTCCGGGTGATGATGGTGGGCCAAAGCGTGGCTCAGCCCCATATTGCCGAGGCCAGCGATCAGAACTTTGGTCATTTGACTGCTCCTGAAGTAATGCCGCGGATCAGCTGGCGCGAGAAGATGACGTAGAGCACTAGTACCGGCAGGATTGCCATGCTGAGTGCCGACAGAACCGCGTTCCAGTCAGTGACGAACTGGCCGATGAAGACCTGGCTGCCCAGTGTCAGGGTTTTAGTCTCCTCAGCGGGCGCGAGGATCAGCGGGAACCAGAGGTCGTTCCAGATGGGGATCATGTTGAAAACGGCGACCGTTGCCATGGCGGGGCGGACCAGCGGCAGAACCAACCGGAAGAAGATGGTGTATTCGGACAGCCCATCGACGCGGCCTGCGTTCTTCAGGTCGTCTGAGACCTGTCGCATGAATTCGGACAGTATGAACACGGCTAGCGGCAGCCCTTGTGCAGTATAGACAAGGATCAGCGCCCAGAGGGTGTTCACCAACCCGGTGGCAACCATCATCTCAAGTATCGCAACAGTGCCGATGCGGATCGGGATCATGATCCCAAGGGCCAGATAGAGGCCCATCAGGGTGTTGCCTTTGAACTTGTACTCGCTCAGGGCAAAGGCAGCCATGGCGCCAAATAGCAGAACGAAGGCCAGCGACACCACGGTCACGATCAGCGAGTTCTGGAAATAAAGGAAGAAATCCCCTTGTTTCATCACCGTCTGGTAACCGATCAGCGAGAAGCTTTCGGCATCGGGCAGGGCGAGTGGCTCGCGGAAAATCGAGCGTCGGGTTTTGAAGCTGTTGATGATGATCACGAAGACCGGGAAGAGGGCAATCAACGTGTAGAGGATCAGCGCCCCGTGCATGGCGGCCGTGTTCAGCGGGTTATGGCGTGCTTTGTTCATGCGTTCACCCTCACAGCTGATACCGGCGCATCCGGGTCTGGATGCCGAAGAGGTAGATGCAGACACCCACAAGGATGATCGCGAACATGGCGCCAGCGATGGCGGAGCCCATATGCGGGTCGCCCAGTTGCAGTTGGAAGCCAAAGAAGGTGCGGTACATGAAGGTGCCTAGGATATCGGTTGAGAAATCCGGCCCTGCCAGCGCACCTTGCGAGACGTAGATCAGGTCGAACGCGTTGAAATTGCCGACGAATGTCAGGATCGAGATGATGCCAATCGAGGGAATGATCAACGGCAGCTTGATCTTCCAGAACGCCGAAGCGCCAGTGATGCCGTCTATTTCTCCAGCTTCAAGGATCTCTTCGGGGATCGACAGCAGGGCGGCGTAGATCAACATCATCGGGATGCCGACGAATTGCCAGACCGAGACAAGTGCCAGTGTCGTCAGCGCGTATTCTTCCTTGCCCAGCCATGGTGCAAACAGCGACTTCAGACCAATGGCGTCCAGCATTGAAGGTGCGATGCCCCAAAGCGGGGACAATATCAGCTTCCACGCGAAACCGACGATCACAAAGCTCAGAATGGTCGGAATGAAGATCGCGGACCGATAGAGCGCGGCAAACCGCAAGCGTGGATGCGACAAAAGCGCGGCCAAAGCGATGCCGATGGGGTTCTGAACCAGCATGTGGATCAGGAAGAACCAGAAGTTGTTGCCCAAAGCGTTCCAGAACTGCTCGGACCAGATCGGATCGAAGAACAGGGTGCGGAAATTCTGCAAGCCCACGTAGATACGTGTCTGATCAACCTCGGAGAACAGTGCGAGGCGCAGTGTGTTGAACAAGGGGAAGATCATCACTGCCGTGTAGACCAGCACCGCAGGGGCGAGGAAAACGGCAATGTGCCAGCGTATGCGGCGGGTCTGCATGGGAATCTCCGGGGGAAAGGTCCGGACGCGACGCGGTGGCCGCGTCCGGTGTGAGTGGCCTAGGTGTTACTGATGTGGCGCGTACCAGCTGGCCAGACCGTCTTGCAGTTGCTGACCCAGTGCCTCGGGTGTCTCGGCACCCTTGATGGCTGCAACGGATGCACCCCAAGTCTCGTTTTCGAGGTTCGGCGTGCCGCGCGACAGGATTTGGTAGGTCGAGCGGATTGTGCTTTCGCACTCATCCCGCCAACCGACGATTTCCTTGGCCAGTGGATCTTCCAGCTCGACCGGAGTGCTGGACAGCGGGAAGAAACCAGGTAGGGCGTTACCGAAGATGCTGGCGAATTCCGGGCTTGCGACCCAAGCCAGGAAGGTGCGCGCAGCTTCCTGGTTCTCGCTCGCGGCGTTCATACCAATGCCGATATCGGTGTGGTCCGAAATATAGCAGGTATCGCCCGCGTTCTGGACCGGTGGCTTAAAGGCGCCCATTTCGAAATCGGCCTGCGTGTTGAAGCCCGAGATTTCCCAGCTGCCTGCTGGATAGACCGCTGCACGACCCAGCGTGAACAGGTTCTGGCTGTCGGGATAGGTTTGCGCTTCATACCCGTCGCCGAGATAGTCGGCCCACTTGGCCAGTGTCGCATACGGGGCGACCCACTGGGGGTCGGTCAGCTTCTGCTCGCCTTTGATCAGCGCCTGACGACCTTCTTCACCTTTCCAGTAGTTTGGGCCGATATTGTTATAGCCCATCGTTGCGGCTTCCCACTGGTCATTGGTGCCCATCGCCATCGGGATATAGGTACCGTCTTCCTTGATCTTATCGAGGGCGGCAAAGAACTCAGCTTCGGTAGTTGGAACTTCGATGCCCAACTCATTGAACGCATCTTTGTTGTAGATGAAGCCGTGAATCACAGACGCCATCGGGACGCAGAAACTGGCAGAACCGTCATCGGTTTGCCACGCAGATTTGGCCACGTCCGAGAAGTTTCCCATGGCCTCAAGATCAGACAGATCGGTCAGGTGCCCCGACTCGTATAGCGCAAGCGAGGCATCAAACGGACGGCAGGTAATCAGATCGCCAGCCGATCCGGCCTCGAGCTTTGAGTTTAAGACAGCGTTGTATTCTGCCGGTGCAGAGGGCGAGAATATTACTTTGATGCCGGGATTCTCGGCCTCGAACGCCGGAATGATCTTTTCCTGCCACAACGCCAGATCGTCGTTTCGCCAACTTTCGATGGTCAAAGTGGCCTCTTGCGCATAGGCGCTTGTGACCAGCGCCGTGCTCATCATGGCAAGGCTCAGAACTTTGCGTGTCATTTGATATCTCCCAGGTTGATGGTTTCTTGGTTTTGTTTCATCCGCTCCAGCGCAGGGCGGAGGTGATCGTCGGTGTTGCTTAGCATTGCATGCGCCGCGTCCAGGGACCCTGCGCCTACAGCCAAAAGGGCCGCGCATTTGAGGTTGCCCTCTGCCGCAGTCAACGCCTTTGTAGCCTGCGCGGAGGAAACACCGGTCAACTGACAGACGATCCCGTTGGCTCGGGCGCGTAGCTTGTCATTGTCAGCGCGCAAATTGATCATCATGCCGTCCTGAATATGCCCCAGTTCCATCGCCATCAGCGTCGAAAGCATGTTCAGTGCGATTTTCTGCGCTGTACCAGCGCCCATGCGGGTAGAGCCCGAGATCAGTTCAGGTGGTGTGGAAAGCAGGATTGGATGGTCAGAAAGCTGCAACAGTTCGGTGCCCCCGTTATTGGCAATGCCGATAACTGTGGCGCCTCTGTCCCGCGCGATCCGCGCTGCTGCGGTTGTGTACGGTGTGGTTCCGCTGGCCGAGACGGTGATCAAGGTGTCTTTGGCAGAAAGATCGGCCAGGTCTCGGGCAAGGCTGTCGGTGGCATCTTCGACATCTCCCGGCATCTCTACCCCTGAGGGCAATCCACCTGCCATGTGGATGCGAATCTGGCGGGCTGGTATCGAAAAAGTTCCCCCCAGTTCCAGCGCATCCGAGGCGGCCATCAAGCCGGAAGAGCCTGCCGCCAAATAGCGCAAAACCCCGCCCGATCGGATGGATTGCGCCATAGCTTTTGCGCCTGCGCAGAGGGTGGGCAGCGAGGAAAGCGGGGCAGCGGCAGCGTCGGCTTGCGAGCGGGCCAGCAGCTCGGCCACCTCAGTCAGCGGTCGGGCGTCAAGTCCGATCGCGTCTTGATGTAGCTGTTCGGTAACTGGCTTGGTCACGTGATTCTCCCCCGAGATTTTGAATATCATACCTTTTAGATACCATTAGTCTACCATTTTATTTTTTACGCCCTCTATTTTCAAGATCTAGACAATTATTACTGCATTATTGTGTAATTTGGTCTTCAAAATTAGAAATAGGTATTATAAAGGTATCTCCATGAGTCGCCCTTCTGATACCATTGTGCTGGCCGCTGATGGCGGTGGAACACGCTGCCGTCTTGCTGTTTCAGATGGCTCTGCGGTTCAGTGTGTCGAGGTTGGTGCGGCAAATGTATCAACCGATTTTGACGCAACCTGCGCTGAGTTGATGCACGGAATTGCTGCTTTGGCCCGACGTGCCGGATTAGAGGCAACTCAAATCGCTCGTGCGCCAGCCTACTTGGGGCTGGCCGGTATCACGGGGCGCGCGCTGGCTGATCGGCTGGCAGAAAAGCTGCCATTTGACCATGTTCTGATTGAAGATGACAGGCCCGCCGCATTACGTGGTGCGTTGGGTTCGAAAGACGGTTTCGTAGCGCATTGCGGAACGGGTTCTTTTCTGGCGGTCCAGAATGGGGATCGCAGGTCATTTGCCGGGGGCTGGGGACCTGTTCTCGGGGATCAGGCCTCGGCGCAATGGGTTGGGCGGCGGGCTTTGGCCTTTACGCTTGACTGTGTGGACGCTCTGAAGCCTGCGTCTGATTTGGCGGACAGCCTGTTGTCGCGTTTTGATGGCGCTGCTGGGATTGTCAGGACCGCCTCCAAGATGTCGCCTACTGAGTTCGGAGCGCTGGCGCCTGTTGTCACGCAACACGCAAAGCAAGGAGATGCGCTTGCGCTGTCGATCATGGAGGATAGTGCACAGTATCTGGCGGATCAGATGTTGGCGATGGGCTGGATGCCCGGCCTTTCGATCTGCCTGACCGGCGGCATCGGCCCGCAATACGCGGAATTTCTTCCCGCACAGATGCAACAGGAATTGGCCGATCCGCTGGGCGATCCGTTGACCGGTGCCATCGCGTTGGCCCACGCCTTTCAAAAGGAGACCCGACATGAGCGTTGCTGACTTCTTGCGGCCCGAGGGTTGGCTGGGTCAGACCGCCGGTCCCCGATACGTACAGCTGCGGCAGCGGCTGGAGCAGGGGATTGAAGAGGGTATTCTGGCCCCGAACAGTTCACTCCCGCCCGAGCGCGAGATTGCCGAGCTGACGGACTTGTCGCGGGTGACGGTCCGCAAGGCGATTCAGGAACTTGTGCGCAAAGGCGCGATTGAACAGCGGCAAGGCTCGGGGTCATTCGTGCGTCAAGCGGTTGCACGGGTTGAGCAGTCGCTGTCGCACCTGACCTCGTTCACCGAAGACATGGAGAGGCGCGGTTTTGAAACGACTTCAACCTGGTTGGAGCGCGGAATATTCCTGCCGTCACCTGATGAAATGCTGGCGCTGGGCCTATCGGCGAGTGATCAGGTCGCCCGCATTCATCGTCTGCGCGCGGCTGGCGGGCGACCGATGGCGCTGGAACGCGCGGCGTTGCCGCTGGATATATTACCTAACCCGACTGAGGTTACCGGATCGCTCTACGCTTTTCTCGAACACTCGGGCAATCGCCCGGTGCGTGCGATCCAGAAAATCTCGGCCATCAATCTCGAAGCAACCGAGGCTGGATTGCTGGACGTTGCTGAAGGTACGGCGGGGCTGCGCATTCAGCGGACCTCGTATCTAGAAAGCGGGCGCGTTGCTGAACTGACCCGATCCATCTATCACGGCGATGCTTACGATTTCGTGGCAGAGCTGCGTCTGTCAACCTGAAAGGTGGGGCTCATGTCCAGCGATACAACTCAAATGCGGCGGGAAATCAATGAGATACCTTTTGCCGTTGATCGGCTTCTCACTGATGGTGCCACGGCGATTACAAAGACCGCAAGCGCGATCCGCGCGCACGATCCCGGCTTCCTGATTTCGGTTGCGCGAGGTTCGTCGGACCATGCCTGCAGCTATCTGAAATACGCTTCAGAACTGCTGCTGGGCCTGCCCATGGCCTCGGTTGGGCCGAGCGTGAAATCGATCTACGGGGTCGATATGCGATGCCCCGGGGCGCTGTGTATTTCGGTATCCCAATCGGGTCAAAGCCCCGACATCGTACAGCTGACGAAGTCCCTGACAGAAGGCGGCGCGTATTCGGTGGCGATCACGAACGATACCACGTCTGCACTGGCCCAGAACGCCACCTCGGCTCTGCCCATCCTTGCAGGCCCCGAGCTTAGCGTGGCTGCCACCAAGACTTTCGTCACCTCTCTGGTCGCCGGGCTTTGGTTGCTGGCCGAGGTAAAGGGTGATGACACTTTGCTGGCTGCAATTCACAAATTGCCGGAAGATTTATCGCGGGCGATCACCTGCGATTGGAGTGCGGTGGTCGAGGCAGTCGATGGCCAATCCCTGTTCACTTTGGGACGTGGGATGTCCTGGGCAATTTCGAATGAGGCGGCGCTGAAATTCAAGGAAACCTGCCAGATTCATGCGGAAAGCTATTCCTCGGCCGAAGTTCTGCATGGCCCGGTTTCGATCGTGGATCAGGGCTTTCCGGTGATTGCGTTCTCGTCCGGAGACGCGGCTGAGGCCAACATCGCCGAAGTCGCCGATGCGCTCGCAGCTAAGGGCGCAAAAGTCTTCGCAACGACCAATCAGGTGTCTGATGCCGTGAGGCTACCACATGTCCGCACCACGCACTGGATGACAGATCCGGTAGCCTCGATCGCTTCGTTCTACGGTATGGTCGAAACTGTGGCCACGCGCCGGGGCATCAATCCCGATGCACCGCGTCACCTCCGGAAAGTGACGGAGACGGTATGACCGATGCGACGATCACCTTCACGGGCGGGCCTATCTTTGATGGTAAAACCCTGAAGGACGGCCACGCCGCCCGTTTCGTCGGCGGGCTGCTCGACAGTATTTTGCCCGAAGCCGAGTTGCCTTCGGATGAGATGGTTCAGGATCTGTCGGGCGATATTTTAAGCCCCGGCTTTGTAGATTTGCAGGTGAATGGCGGCGGAGGCGTCATGTTCAACGACGATCCATCGGTCGAGACATTACAGCGTATTGCGGCGGCTCATCGCAAGCTTGGCGCGACGTCGATCCTTCCGACGCTGATCACGGACACGCCCGAAAAGACAACGGCTGCCATTTCTGCTGCTTCTCAGGCAATTCAGCGCGGAGTTCAGGGGATTGTCGGCTTGCATCTTGAGGGGCCGCATCTCTCGGTGCGACGCAAGGGCGCGCATGACGGCGGGCTGATCCGCCGGATGCAGGACGCTGATCTTGCACAGCTGATAGAAGCGGCAGGGGCGTTGCCTGCATTGATGGTCACGCTTGCGCCTGAAAGTGTCACGATTGCTCAGGTCGAAACGCTCAGCAAGGCGGGGGTCATCGTGTCGTTGGGGCACAGTGATGCCGAGTTTCAAACCTGCGTGGCTTACGCACAGGCGGGCGCGCACTGCGCCACCCATTTGTTTAACGCGATGAGTCAGTTGGGCAACCGCGAACCGGGGCTGGTTGGCGCAGTCTTGTCCAGCGGTGCGATGTCTGCCGGGTTGATAGCGGATGCAGTCCATGTTCACCCGCAGACGATGCGCGCCGCCTTTGCAGCTAAACAGGGGCCGGGGCATCTGTTTCTGGTGAGCGACGCGATGGCCGTTGCCGGAACGGATCTGCAGGAATTCAAGCTGGAAGGGCGTGTCATCCAACGTGAAAACAGCAGGCTGACCTTACCGGATGGAACCCTGGCCGGGGCCGATCTGAACCTGACCACCGCGCTGCGCGTGTTGACAACGGATGTCGGCGTTTCACTGACGGACGCCTTGGCAGCGGCCACACGCATTCCGGCGGATATCATTTCCCAGCGCTCAATCGCGCGCCTGAACTTGATCTCGCAGGCCATTCGCATTTCTCCGGACTTGTCGCAGGCCCGTCCGGCGGTTGCTTAACCTCGCGTTGCAACAAATTGCGAAACACCGCGTTTTTCGCATCTCGCCTCAACTGTAGCGGTTGTGTAAGACCTTAGGCGAACGTGGTTTGGGAATGTCTGTATGTATCAGATAATTGGAATAATTGGCAGGGCATTGACCACCCGGATCGCGCAATGATCCAAACGCGTGGCGTTTTCATTGGTCAGCGTACGGATTGTTTGGGCGCGCGCCTGCTGATGATCCTGACCTGTTTCCGTCTGGCCGAAGACTTTGGGACAGACTACCGGGTGAACTGGTTCCCGCAAGGCGCCGATGCGCCGGAGTTGGATCATCCCGAGGAGTTATTCACCAAAGACTGGATGGATGCGCATTTCCTTGATCAGGCAGAGTTCGACACGATAAGCGCGACCGCTCTGCCAATTTGGGCCTTCCAACACGATCCATCGCCCGAGCGGCTGATCGACCATTTGGCGTCTGGCCGTTCGGTTCTGGTCGAAGAAGCGAGCGAGATATTGGTCTTCCCGTGGGAAGATATCGAAACCATCCGTCCCCGCTATCGCGATTTCATACATAGCGTTGGATTTGTGGATGAGGTTCGTCAGATCATGGATCGCGCGGATCGGAAGCTCTCGGGGCAGGGGGTTTCGGCTTACCACATTCGGCGCGGAGAAATCCTGAACGGATTACCATGGAAGCATTCGATCTGGCCCGCCAAGATCGAACCTGACGAGTTTTACGAGGCCCATCTGGAGAAATCCAAAGGCCAGACGGTGATCATGTTTTCGGATCAGCCAGAGGTGATAGACCGTTTCAAGCAACGGTTTCCGGAGCTCATGCAGATGTCGGATATCGCTGATCTGTCGGCTCTGACCCGGGCGCAGCGGGACTTTCTTGAGCTTTTTGCGATGTCACGGGCGGATCAGGTGATCGCGCCACACATATCTGGCTTTTCGATGGCTGCAGCCCGGATTTCGGGGCAGCAGCGTAAAGTGTTCCGCGATGTATTGTCCAAGGATGAGATGCAGGCGGCCAATGCGCGGTTCATCGAACGGGTTGCGAAGGGGCCATCGGCCTTTCTGAATCCCTCAGAGGCGGCGCATATCTATTCAAAGGCGGTGCAATATCTGTCAGCGCAGGATCGCTGCGAAGAGGCGTATGATAATGCGAAACCTATTCTGGACGCCGGGGCCGACAACGCCTTTATGCCACTTCTGCAATCCCTGAACTGTTTTTACCTGTCGAAGTGGCAGGAAAGCGAGGCACTTGCCAAAGAGGGATTGCAGAACCCGCGTCTCTGGCCCGAAGACTATTCTGTTTTGTGCGCCTTGCGTGGCGCTGTTCTCGGCATGCAAGGCAAGCGTGATGCGGCGACACACCATTTTGCAAAAGCGTTCTGGTCCAAGTCGTTACGACCGGATATTGTGGTTCTGGGGTCCAGAATGCTCTACCGTGCTCAACTCGCGCTTAGGCTGATGCCGCCTGTGGACTGGTCATTGCAAAAGGTCGTTCGGCAACGCCGGTTTGCACCGTTCAATAACCTGTATCTGGTTCAGCGTAAGGTTGTCGTCAGGCGTCCTTGCAACTTCGATTTCATACTCTTGGATTGGGCCGAGTTGGCGCTGGATCAACGCGCAAGTCGTATCTTTGATCACCAACAAAGATTGGAAGCGCTTTCTACCTCACTCGATGAGATTCACGACGTACCAGCAGACGACCCGCGATTGTTGGGCGCGAGGGTGATACTACAGAGGCATCTGGGGGAATTGTCGGGGGCCCACGCCATTGATAAAACCCGCCAGATCGTAGCTGAAGTGCCGGAAAGTGCCTTGTACCAAAAGCGGCTGTCCGAACTTTTCGAAGCAGAAGGCGATACCGTAGCTGCCCATCGAGCGATGTCAGAGGCGCTGGCTTGTGACCCGGAAAGCCCGTTTCTCATGTTCGCCATGGGTCGCTTGCTTGAGCGGACGGGCAAGATCGGGCAGGGCGAGAAGCTTATTCTGAAAGCTGCCGATCTTGATGACGTGACCGTCGTTATTCAGGGCATGGCGGGCCAGATACACATGCGGCGCGGGAACAAGAACAAGGCAAGCCCCTATCTTGAGAAAGCGCGCGACCTGTATCCGCCCCACAAGCGGTTTACCAATCAACTGAATCGACTTTCGGGTCAGGCGTAAACTAGTTCAGCGTAACCTCTTGGCGCAGTTTTCCGGTCGTCCTGTCGAAGATCAGAATGCGATTATCGTCGGTCACGATCGCATACCAGTTGTTGCCTATAGTCACGGCCTGGGCCTTTGCACCATCCGGCAGGTCTATCTGATCCGGCAGAGTCGGAGTTCGGTCCGATAGGCGGATGACAATCAAGGCGAATGTCACTAGAACCCCGCCAATCATTACCGCGGTCAACAGCATGACCATGCGCCGCAGCAGTCGAAGCTGCGGTGTTTCCTGCGGTTCCTGAGGTTCGGAAGGGACAGTCATGGGCACCCGCCTGATAGAGTTTCATATCGCGGCCGCTCCGCCGCCCCGCCTTGATAAGGCGCTTGCGCGGGATGTGCCAGCGGAAGAGAACCTGTCGCGCACCCGGCTGGCCCGACTGATCAATGAGGGTGCCGTCACCGTTGATGGCGTCGCCGTAGAAGACCCCAAAGCTAAGATAACCGAAGGCGCGCAGATTGGGATCACCGTGGCCGAAGCCGAAGGTAGTCATATCGGCGCTGAGGATATCCCACTTGAAGTCGTCTATGAGGACGACGATCTGATCGTGATCAACAAACCAGCAGGGATGGTCGTGCATCCGGCGCCGGGCTCGCCGAACGGTACGCTAGTCAATGCGCTGCTGCATCATTGCGGGGATGATCTCTCGGGTGTTGGGGGCGTCAAGCGCCCGGGCATCGTGCACCGGATCGACAAGGAAACCAGCGGGTTGCTGGTTGTGGCGAAATCGGATGCGGCGCATCACGGGCTGGCTGCCCAGTTCGAGGCGCATAGCGTCGAGCGCTACTATCGCGCGATCTGCTATGGTGTGCCGGATGCCAATGACCCTCGGTTGCGTGGGATCAAGGGTGTTAGCTTTGAGCCGGGCAACATCATGCGTCTGACGACACAGCTGGCACGGCACAAGACCGATCGACAAAAGCAGGCTGTGTTGTTTCACGGTGGGCGCCATGCGGTAACGCGCGCACGGATTGTCGAGGTTTTTGGAACGCCGGGCAGCCTCTCTCTGATCGAATGCTGGCTTGAGACGGGCCGAACGCATCAAATCCGTGTCCATATGGCCCATGCCGGCCACGGGCTTGTCGGAGACCCGGTTTACGGCGGAAAGCGCAAACTGGCCGCGCGGGCATTCACGCCCGAAACCGCCGAGGCGGTGCAGGCTTTCCCCCGCCAAGCTCTGCACGCAGCAGTGTTAGGCTTCGAACACCCGGTTTCGGGCCAGGCATTACGTTTTGAAGCCCCGCTGCCGCAGGATATGGCGGACCTGCTGGAAAATCTCAGAAAACCACTGAAATAAACTGCAAAGGCTTGTGAAAAAGGCCTTTTCAGCTTTCCTTTACATAGGGTTAATCTCAGACTGTTAACAGATCCTCTTGAATGTATCGGGTCTGGTACCCATATCCCATGTTAAGGGCTTAAACATTTGTCCAAGGGGCAGAAATAAATGGCAAATTACTCAAATCTTCCAGCGCCGACACCCGAGGGTGGGCTGAACCGCTATATGCAGGAGATTCGCAAGTTTCCTCTGCTGGAGCCGGAGGAAGAATATATGCTGGCCAAGCGCTGGGTCGAGGAACAGGATACCGAGGCCGCGCATAAAATGGTCACGTCTCATCTGCGCTTGGCGGCCAAGATCGCCATGGGATATCGCGGCTATGGCTTGCCGCAGGCCGAGGTGATTTCCGAAGCCAATGTGGGCCTGATGCAGGCGGTCAAGAAATTTGACCCCGAAAAAGGCTTCCGGCTGGCGACCTATGCCATGTGGTGGATCCGCGCCTCGATCCAGGAATACGTCCTTCGGTCGTGGTCGATGGTGAAACTGGGTACAACATCGGCGCAGAAAAAGCTGTTCTTCAATCTGCGTAAAGCAAAGGCACGCATTGGCGCGCTGGAAGAGGGTGATCTGCGTCCTGAAAATGTGGCCAAGATTGCAGAAGACCTCGGAGTGACCGAGGAAGAAGTGATCAGCATGAACCGTCGGATGTCCGGTGGCGATGCTTCGCTGAACGCGACCGTGGGGTCCGAAGGCGAAGGCACCATGCAGTGGCAGGATTGGCTGGAAGATGAAGATGCCGATCAGGCTGGCGACTACGAAGCGCGCGATGAATTGGAAGCCCGGCGCGAATTGCTCGCTGCTGCGCTGGATGTTCTGAATGATCGCGAGAAAGACATCCTGACTCAGCGCCGTCTGATGGACCAGGCTGTTACGCTGGAAGAGCTGAGCACGCAGTACAATGTCAGCCGTGAACGTATTCGTCAGATCGAAGTGCGCGCGTTCGAGAAGCTGCAAAAGAAGATGCGAGAGCTTGCGCGCGAAAAAGGTATGCTGGGTTCAAACTGACCCCAGACTGATATCAGCCCGCCATATGAGCGGGCTGATTTTTTTGTTATGCGAAAATGAAATCGGACTCGGACAGGTGGCTTGCCCAGACGCCTGACAGATAGATGCTGTCTCCGTCGTCCAACTCGATCTTGGTCCCGAAGAACTTACCGTCGATATCGTCTTCGATGTCCTCAAAGCTGTTGATGCCATCGTATTCGGACAGGTCGATCTTGTCCTTGCCGACGCGGAAATCGACAATCCAGTCGTGACCGTCGCCTTCATCGAATACAAACGTATCCTTACCGCGCCCACCAAAGAGTTTGTCATTGCCTTCGCCGCCGTCGATGATGTCTTTCCCACGACCTCCGAAGATTTTGTCATGGCCTTCATCGCCACGCAGAATATCCTTTCCGCGCCCCCCGAAGATTATGTCGTTCCCGGCACCGCCAAGCGCCACATCATTGCCCGAGCCGGTGTTGATCACGTCATTGCCACCATCACCGTGAACAAAGTCTTTGCCGCGTCCGGTAAAGATGAATTCATCGCTGCTGTCACCCAGGATAAAGTCCGTGTTCTTTTTGCCCAGAATGCCCGACACCGAGACGGGTAGAAGTACGCCGTCAAGTACGTGAATGATACCGTTTGACGCATCCACGTCGAACGCGATCAAGCCGGGATCGTCGATGCCCGGATCGGCATCGCCCAGGCTGGGAGGATCGCTTTCAAGGTTCAGTTCGACTGACGGCCCAAGCAGAGTTTGGATTTCAGCCCCGTCGCCTAGACCGACCACTGTGGTGCTGTCGAACTCACCATCGACCACGTGATACTTCAAAATGTTGGTTAGCAAAGGGATAGGGTCTCCGCCGCCAAGCAGGGTGAGCGCCTTGATGATGTGGCCCAATGCTCCAGCCTCGTCATCCCCTTGATACCCAAGTGTTTGTGCCAGAGCAATAAAGGCGGCGTCATTTGGGGCAAAGACGGTCAGTTCTGCCTCAGGATTGTCCAGCGTTTCCGCCAGCCCGGCTGCAATCACCGCTTCGCGGAGAATGTCGAAATCCTGATTGTCGCTGTCAAACGTTCCGGGATCACCGCTTTTTAGCACTGTTCCTGTAATCGTATGTGTTGCTGGCATTTCAGTAAGCCTCCCACCCTGTTTGCCGTTGCTCCGGATGTTGCCAGAGCACCATCCGAGCATGATTCAGTCGATGTTTGAGCTACGGCGGCAGTATCAGACTGGATCAACAAAACTGATTTGCGAGGGCAGGTTTGACGCTGATCGATTTTAGATTATCGATATAAAGTATAAGGTTATCGGGGTCTTTTAATCTCATCAAAAAATTTATTGAGGCGTATGATTTTCAAATAGATAGAGATAGGACTGACTTATTGGCAGGTGGTTGATAGACAGATCAGGAACTGAATTACATTGAGCTCGCCGTGGGCGGGTTACATCAATTTTTAGGGGGCGCGCATGCATAAACCGGTCAATTGGGGTGTTCTGGGTGCAGCCAGATTCGCACGACAACACATGGCGCCCGCCATCCATGCGGCAGAGGGCGCGCGGCTGGCGGGGTTGGCGACCTCGGATACGGCCAAGGCCGAGCCCTTTGCTAGATATTGCCCTGATTTGAATGTCTACAACAGCTATGAGGCATTGCTAGCCGATCCTGAGATTGAGGCGGTGTACATCCCGCTGCCCAACCATCTTCACGTCGAATGGAGCCTGAAGGCGCTGGATTCGGGCAAGCATGTGCTGTGCGAAAAGCCGATGACCATGCGGGCCGATGAGTTTGACGCGCTGATCGCAAAGAGGGACCAGACGGGTTTACTGGCTGCCGAAGCATATATGATCGTGCATCACCCTCAGTGGCTTCTGACCCATAAACTGATCGCGGACGGAGCGATCGGCCGGCTGGTCCATGTCACCGGGGCGTTCAGCTATGACAACCGGGCGGACACGGGCAACATCCGCAACCGTGCGGAAACCGGTGGGGGCGGGCTGCGTGACATCGGGGTGTATGTTATCGGCAGCGCTCGGTTTGCGACTGGGCAAGAGCCGGTCTCGGTCAGCGGTGCGATCCGGTGGGAAAATGACGTGGATGTCTTCACCGAAATACGCGCGCAGTTTCCCGAATTTACCTATTCCGCCTACGTCTCGACACGCATGCATCCACATCAGGAAATGGTGTTTCACGGAGAAGGTGGCATGATCCGTCTAACCGCTCCGTTCAATGCCCGTGTGTTCGGCGAGGCGCGGGTTGAACTGCACCGACCGGGCCTTGAAGTTCTGGTGCCCCGGTTTCCTGCGGACAACCACTATCAATTGCAGGTCGAAGCGTTCTGCCGATCGGTTCGCGAAGGGGTTGAATATCCCTGTTCGTTGGAATTCGTGAGGGGCACACAAGAGTTTATCGATCAGGTCTTTGACGCCGCCGTTTCGCTCTAGCTTGCCACCCCTGTGGTGTCTCGCGTATCCTGTCCCGACCGGATCAGGAGGGCTAAATGGCGGGCGGCTGGGCGCGCGATGGCGCGGTGAGTGAACAGATCGAAGCTTCGATTTCAGATGAACTGGCGCGGATGCAGGCACAAAAGCGACCTGTGGGCGAAAGCCTTACCCATTGTGCTGAATGCGAAGAACCGATCCCCGAAAAACGCCGCCTTGCTCTGCGCGGCGTAAAGCTGTGCCTGGATTGCCAGCAAGAGCGTGACAGCAGCTTCAAATCTCGCGGCGGGATCAATCGGCGGGGTTCGAAAGACAGTCAGTTGAAATAACGCGAGGAGCACCCGGTGAAGGATCAGCCGCAGAGATCAGTACTGCAAAACGGGTTGGTTCTTGGGTTCCTAGCCGCGTTTCTATGGGGCACGCACAGCGTTATCGTGCGATATTTGACTAGTGATCTCGGCGGGTTACAGATTGCCGTGTCTCGCCTGTTCATTGCTGCTTTTGCGATTTACTGCATGTTGCGGGTGATGGGCGCACGGGTTTCAATCCAGTACAGGGATTGGAACTTCCGGCTGGCGGTGTTGTCGACGGTGGTGAACTATATCCTGTTCCACATAGGTTTGGAACATACAGGTGCTGCTAATGCGATGGTGCTTGAGAATACCGCGCCGTTCTTCGTGTTGATATTTCTGTATTTCTTCGCGGATACCACCGTTGGCCGGACTGATGTATTGGCAACCCTGCTGGCGATCCTCGGTGTGTTTCTAACCGTCTATCGGGATTTTCAAGGAGGGGGAGAACCCCTGCTGGGCGATCTGATGGAAATCGGGGCGGGACTTAGCTGGGCGGTGTTCCTGATTTCCAGCAGCCGCGCGATGCAGTCATCGGAGACCACTGCCGAAAGGTTGAACTTCCTGTTTGGCATCTTTTTGTGTTCGGGCGTTTTGCTGGTGCCACTGGCGGCTTTTTCTATTCAGATGCCGACCGCAAACGACGTGATCTTCTTGATCCTTCTGGGCGTTTTGCCGACCGCGCTTGCCTATTATCTTTGGTACGAGGCCGCCGCCCGCGTGTCGACTTTGACGGCGACGTTGCTATTCGCCGCCTCGGTTGTGTTTACCTTTGTCAACTCGGCACTGTTTCTGGGCGCAACGATCACACCGCTTTCGATTGTTGGCGCGGTATTGATTGTCACGGCCATTTTCGTGACGACGATGAAATCAGCCAAAGAGAAATGAGGCAGCCATACAGGCTGCCTTTCAACTTTAGCTTTCCATCGCTTCCAGTTCGTCAATAAATCCCGAGATCATCGACAGGCCTTTGTCCCAGAACTCGGGATCACTGGCGTCCAGTCCGAACGGGGCCAGAAGCTCTTTATGGTGCTTGGAGCCACCGGCACGCAGCATTTCGAAATACTTGTCCTCGAACCCGTCCGCACCGCTTTCGTAAACCGAATAGAGCGCGTTCACCAAGCCGTCGCCAAACGCATAGGCATAGACGTAGAACGGTGAGTGGACGAAGTGCGGGATATAGGCCCAGAAGGTCTCGTACCCGTCCATGAATTCGAATGCGGGGCCAAGGCTTTCAGCCTGAACGCTCATCCAAAGGGCGTTGATGTCGTCTGGTGTCAGCTCGCCCTCACGACGGGCGGCGTGCAGTTTGCATTCGAAGTCGTAGAAGGCGATCTGGCGAACGACTGTGTTGATCATGTCCTCGACCTTACCGGCCAGAAGCACCTTGCGCTGTTCCGCTGTCTCGGCCTGATCCAGCATTTTGCGGAAGGTCAGCATTTCACCAAAGACCGAAGCAGTTTCGGCCAAGGTCAGCGGGGTCGATGAAAGCATCTCGCCCTGATCGGCGGCCAATACCTGATGCACGCCGTGGCCCAATTCATGCGCCAAGGTCATCACATCGCGCGGTTTGCCCAGATAGTTGAGCATCACGTAGGGATGAACTTCGGTCACGGTGGGATGCGCAAAGGCGCCAGGCGCTTTGCCGGGCTTCACGGCCGCATCGATCCAACCCTTCGAGAAGAAGGGAGCTGCGATCTCACCCATCCGAGGATCAAACGCGTTATAGGCGTCCATCACCGTCTTCTCGGCCTCGGACCAATCGACGATGCGGGTGTCCTCCATCGGCAACGGAGCATTACGGTCCCACACTTGCATCACGTCCAGACCAAGCCATTTGCGTTTCAGTTCGTAGTAACGATGGCTCAGCTTGGGGTAGGCGGCCACAACGGCTTCGCGCAGGGCTTCGACCACTTCGGGCTCGACATCGTTCGACAGGTGACGACCGGTCTGGGCAGATGGCATTTTGCGCCAGCGGTCAACGATTTCTTTTTCCTTGGCCTGTGTATTTTGCACGCGTGCGAAGGTTTTGATATTGCTTTGGAAAACGCTGGCCAGTTCGCGCGCGGCAGCTTCACGTTTGGCGCGATCCTGCTCGGTCAGCAGATTCAGCGTGCCTTCGATATTCAACTCTTCGCCATCAACGGTAAAGGTCAGGCCCGCAATTGTCTCGTCGAACAGGCGCTCCCATGCATCGCCGACCACGCCGAGATCGTGCAGAAATTTCTCAAGCTCGTCGGAAAGTTGATAAGGCTTCATCGCGCGGATACGGCGGAACACGGGTTCATACCGGGCCAGATCAGCATTGGCGGCGAAATGCGCGGCCAGCGCGTCGTCATCAATACGGTTCAGTTCCAGCGTGAAGAACACCAGCGGCGTAGTGAAGACGGTGATCTTCTCCTGCATGTCCGACAGGAACTTGGCGCGATCCGCGTTAGTGGTCAGTTGGTAATAGCGCAATCCGGCAAAGGACATGATCCGCCCGGCGATGGCGTTGATCTTTTCGTTGCGCAGCACGCAGGTCAGCAGGCCAGCTGCGTCCAATTCGGCCAGCTTACCCTCATAATCTGTGGCAAAGGACGCACATTCGCCTTCCAGCCAGTCCAGATCGCGGGCCAGTTCGGGTGCATCTTCCGAGGCATAGAGGTCCGTCAGATCCCATTCCGGCAAATTGCCCAGATCATCGGCACCGCCGCCTGCATTTGCATCACGGACGGGAAAGGGAAGGTCGCGCATGGAACACCTCGAATAAACTGCGTTGGCAAACATTTAGGCGCGGCGCGTCCGGATCACAAGCAAGCTGTCTGGTCAAACCTTAATGACAGGGCTCGGGTTTTGGTTTCGCCGCGGCTGCCGCGAAATGTGCAGCAAGTTGATCAAAGACCGGCCCGCGCACCTCGGGTGCCTCCATCAGAACTTCGTGTTCGCCGTTGGGAATCTCGACCAGAGTACCGCTAGGCCAGTTGGCCATACGTGCCCGAATGGCCTTGCGGTCCACGATCTGTTCATGGCTACCCAAGAAGGTCAGGGCAGGGATCTCGGGCGCGGCCTGTTCCACCAGCCAGGTGCATTCATCCAGCGCCTCGCGCAGCCAGATGGTAGACGGTGCGCCCAAAGCAAGTTCAGGGTGTGCGGCCAACTGATCCTGCATCATTCGGTACATCGCCGGATCGCGTGTCAGCACGTTTCCTTCGAAGGGCTGTGAGGCCACATAGCTCTCTAGCGTGGTGGTGGGCGGGGTTTTCTCGCCCAAGCCCAAGCGTGGCCCCCAATAGGCAGTTAGCTGGCTGAGTGGCTTCATGATTGGTGTAAAGAAAATCCCCCACATCGGGCCCGTAAAGGCGCAAGCCGCAAAATCAGCCCCCTCCAAAACGGCGCGAAGCCCGATAGCTCCGCCCATGGAATGGCCTATGACGTACCAGGGCTTGGGCAACTCCAGTTGTTCGGCCAGTTTCAGTATTGAGCGAACGTCGTGCTGGTAATCGGTGAATTGTTCGACATGACCGATCCGCGGATCATCCAGCAGGCGATCTGCAAGCCCTTGCCCGCGCCAATCGACCGCGAGACTTGCAAAGCCCCGGTTCACAAATTCCTTGGCGGTATCACCATATTTTTCGATGTATTCCGTGCGACCGGGGAAAAGCATCACCGTGCCGTGCGCATCGCCGTCGGGCAGCCAATGTGCCACGCGGATACGTTTGCCATCTTCGGTGATCAGCCAATGCGCCGCACCATCGGCAGGGCCGCCGGCCACGTCTTCGAATAAGGGGGCCGGCGAAAACTCCATCAGGCCAGCACCGAGGCGAGTTTCATGGCAATACCCATGTCTCCGTCAACGCTCAGCTTGCCGGACATGAACGCACCGGTTGGGTTCAGGTCACCGCTGAGGATCTGTTCAAAGGTGTCCGCATCGGCGCTGAGGGTCACATCAGCATCTTCGTCGCTTACCCGCGCACCGCTTGCATCCAGAATGATAGAACCCAGATCGGCAATGGCAAATTTGGCTGACGCATCGAAATCGCCGCCCGACAGTTTCTCATTCAATGCCGCCGCGGCTTTTTCCAGAATATCGCTCATGGTCTTCCTCATATTGTTCATGCGCCGTGAATGGACATCCCCGGTCGCTACGCTACACTGACCATTGTTATGGGTATTGCAATCACCAATCTCAAACGTACCGTCGCGGCACTTGCCGTCATAGTCACGTTTTCCACCAGTTGCATCGCGCAGCAGGCGGATTCGCGGGACGAGGCATCACTGTTGCAGCAACTGGCGCAATCGACGCCCGAACAGGCCATCGGATTGGATCGGCAATTGCAGGCGCTGTGGTCACAATCAGGTTCGGCTTCGGCGGATTTGCTATTGGAACGCGGACGCGAAGCGCTGGATGACGGGGATGTCGAGGCCGCGCTTGATCATTTGACGGCGCTTACCGATCACGCACCCGAATTTGCCGAGGGTTGGCATGTGCGCGCTTCGGTTTTCTTCGGCATTGACAGGTTTGGCATGGCTGCGGCGGATCTTGAACAGGCATTGACGCTGAATCCGAACAACTACGACGCTATCTACGGCCTTGGCCTCATCTTTGAGATCGTGGGCAAGCCAGAACAAGCACTTGAGGCC
The DNA here is from genome assembly GCF_056534355.1 of Ruegeria sp. D7. Taxonomy (NCBI): domain Bacteria; kingdom Pseudomonadati; phylum Pseudomonadota; class Alphaproteobacteria; order Rhodobacterales; family Roseobacteraceae; genus Ruegeria; species Ruegeria sp. D7. The sequence continues at coordinate 47,599 of NZ_JBQFPG010000008.1, read as the reverse complement.
TATTCACGTGCGCTGGCTATACATCCCCATCATGAAGAAGTAACCAATGCCGTGAATCGGCTGAAGCCTCAGGTTGAAGGCAAGGCGCTGTAAGTCTCAGGGCGCAGGGGGCAAAGGTGAGCGGGTCATCCCGAATCGTGGCCGTACTTGGCCCGACGAACACAGGTAAAACTCACTACGCGATTGAACGTATGCTGGGGTACCGGACCGGTGTCATCGGTCTGCCGCTGCGGCTGCTCGCGCGCGAGGTCTATGACAAGATTGTCGCTATTCGCGGTCCGTCTGTTGTGGCGCTGGTGACAGGCGAGGAACGGATCGTACCGCCGCGCACGCAATACTGGGTCTGTACAGTTGAGGCGATGCCAGAAGGCATGGGCACTGATTTTGTGGCGATTGACGAAATTCAGCTTTGCGTGGATCCCGAACGCGGCCATGTCTTTACTGATCGCCTGTTGCGGTCGCGCGGCACCAATGAAACGCTGTTTCTCGGCTCTGACACAATGCGCGGCCCCATCGCGGCCCTTGTGCCCGAAGCGCAGTTCATCCGGCGTGAACGGATGTCTCAGCTGGTCTATTCCGGTTCGAAAAAGATCAGCCGAATGCCTGCGCGCAGTGCGATCGTCGGATTCTCGGTCGACAATGTCTATGCCATCGCCGAGCTGCTTCGTCGCCAAAAGGGCGGGGCGGTGGTCGTCATGGGGGCGCTCAGCCCTCGCACGCGGAATGCGCAGGTTGACCTCTATCAAAACGGTGAGGTTGATTATCTGGTGGCTACGGATGCCATCGGTATGGGGTTGAACCTGGATGTGAACCATGTGGCGTTCTCATCTCTGACCAAGTTTGATGGCCGCCGAATGCGGCCTCTGGCCCCCAACGAGTTGGCCCAGATCGCAGGACGGGCCGGGCGCGGAATGTCGGATGGCACGTTTGGTGTGACGGGCGAGGCTCCGCCGCTGGATGAGGGCGTAGCCCAAGCCATTATGGACAGCCGGTTCACGCCTATGAAAAAGTTGAATTGGCGGAATGCCGCTTTGCGGTTCGGCTCAATCGACGCACTAATCGACTCGCTTGAGGTCAGCCCAGACAATGAGCACCTGATCAAAGCGCGGCCAGCTGACGATCTGAACGTCCTGAAATCTCTGTCCCAAGTCACCGAAGTCGTTGCCCGTGCCAGCGATGGACCGTCGATCCGTTTGCTATGGGATGTGTGCAGAATCCCCGATTTTCGCGGCATCAGCCATGCCGAACATGCCAGCCTGCTTGAGGTGATCTATGGCCATCTGCATGAGCGCGGAAGTATCCCCGATGATTTCATGGCGCGGCAAATCCGCCGTATCGACCAAACCCATGGCGACATTGATGCATTGTCCAAAAGGTTGGCATATATTCGCACTTGGACATATGTTGCGCAACGAAACGGTTGGGTGCGTGACGAATCCCATTGGCGCGAGGAAACGCGCACTGTAGAAGACAGGCTGTCGGACGCTCTTCACGACCGTTTGACTCAGCGATTTGTGGACCGGCGCACGTCAGTGTTGCTGCGCCGGCTCAAACAGAAGGAGGCCCTTTTGGCCGAAGTAAATGACAAGGGTGAAGTGACCGTCGAAGGTGAATTCGTCGGTCGTCTGGAAGGGTTCCGGTTTACCCCGGACAAAAGCGCGCAGGGGACTGAAGCGAAAGCCTTGAAGTCAGCCTCTCTGCAAGCACTCGCGCCGCAATTCCATCTGCGTGCCGATCGCTTCTACAATGCGCCCGATACCGAAATTGATTTCACCGATCAGGGTGGCCTGATGTGGGGCGAGTATGCCGTGGGCAAACTTGTTGCCGGTGCCGAGCCTCTCAAGCCTGTGGTCGAGGTTTTTGTCGATGAGGCCGCCGGGCCGGACGTGGAACAGAAGGTTCAGCGCCGCCTGCAGCATTTCATCGACCGCAAAGTGGCAGCCCTGTTCGAGCCGCTGCTGAACCTGTCGCGGGATGAAGAATTGACGGGCCTGGCGAAGGGCTTTGCCTTCCGTATGGTCGAGTCGTTGGGCGTGCTGCCCCGTGTGCAGGTTGCGCAAGAGGTCAAGGATCTGGATCAGGACGCCCGTGGTGCGCTGCGCAAACATGGCATCCGGTTCGGTCAATTCACCATCTTCATGCCGCTGCTGCTGAAACCCGCGCCAACGCGCCTGCGTCTGGTACTATGGGCATTGTCCGGCGGCTTGCAGGAGTTCCCCGAAGCACCACCTCCGGGTCTGGTTACCGTTCCGGTCGCCAAGGATGCGCCGCAGGGCTATGACACCATGTGCGGCTACCGCGATGCGGGCGAACGCTCAATCCGGATCGATATGCTGGAACGGCTGGCCGACATGCTGCGGTCCGAGGATAGCCGCGGTGGGTTCGAAGCCAAACCCGACATGTTGTCGATTACCGGCATGACCTTGGAACAGTTTGCAGACCTGATGCAGGGACTGGGTTACAAGGCCGAACGCGGCGAACGTGAGAAGGCCAAGCCGGTCCCCACGGAGCAGCCTGTGGCGGAAGCCGAGGAACAACCTGTCGTCGATGAGACACCGACCGCAAATGCCGAAGCGGATGACGTCGGTATAACCGCCGAGGCGTCAGCCGAAGCCTCCGAAAGCACCGAGGCGGCAGCAGAGGTTACGGCCACTGAGAAATCAGCAGAGTCCAAATTGGATGAGCCCGAAATTGAGGTGTTCTACACCTTCACTTGGGGGCGCCAACGTCAGCAAAACCGTGGTCTGCGTCGCGAGCAGGGGCAGGGCAAGGGCAAGCCGCGTGGTAAACCTCAGGGCAAGCCGCATGGCAAGAAGGGGGGCAAGCCTCAGGGCGCCAAGACCTTCTCGTCACGGCCACCCAAAAAGGAAAAGGCAATCGATCCCGATAACCCGTTTGCGGCAGCGTTGATGGGTCTGAAGGACGGCAACTGATCCGCGATGGCCGAGGCCAAGCTGCGGATCGACAAATGGTTGTGGCAGGCGCGGTTCTTCAAGACCCGTAGCCTGGCCGCCAAACAGGTCAGCGGCGGCCATGTGCGTCTGAACGGAAATCGGGTGCTGAAACCGGCGCAAGCCGTGGCACCCGGAGATGTCCTGACCTTTCCGCAGGGGCGTATTGTTCGGGTTGTACGTATTGAAGCGCTTGGCGTGCGTCGCGGCCCGGCCCCCGAGGCGCAAGCTTTGTACTTCGATATGACCGAAAAGCAGGACGTATCGCCCAAGAATCCTGCGTTTGAGGGAAAAGGTCGTCCAACCAAGAAAGAAAGACGCGCGCTTGATCTTTCTCGCATCCCAAAGGGGTGATCTGACCTTGAAGCGGCGGTCAGACTGGATTAGCTAGTCGCCAAAGCGCAAACGGGAAATCCAACATGACCTACGTTGTCACCGAAAACTGCATTGGCTGCAAATACACCGACTGTGTCGAGGTTTGTCCGGTGGATTGTTTCTACGAAGGTGAAAACACATTGGTCATTCACCCCGACGAATGCATTGACTGCGGTGTCTGCGAACCCGAATGCCCCGCCGACGCCATCCGCCCCGATACCGAGCCGGGGATGGAGCAGTGGGTCGAGTTCAACCGGAAATACTCGGAAATGTGGCCGGTGATCGTGACCAAAAAAGACCCCTTACCCGAGGCCGAGGAACGCGACGGCGAAGAAGGCAAGATGGAGAAATATTTCTCGGAAGCCCCAGGCGAGGGCGGTTGACCGATTCGGCAGCCGGTTACCGTTCATTTGGCATCAATCTGTGCATTAATTAGTTGAGGTAGAAAGGGAATTTCCCATTTACCTCGGCGCGGTCTTTTGAGTGTCGCAAATTTGTGATATACTTAGGACCGAATGATGACTGTGATTGGGATGTGCTCCGTAAGTATGCTCGCTTTGGAGTTCTGAATTTATGACAAATAAGCCGCCTGACGGGGCCATGCAGGGCCTCGGCTGTGGTGCTTTTGTCGTCTCATATCCCGATCAGTAATGAAGGATGAATATGAATGTCGAAATCGAAAAAGCTTGAGTTCCGCCCGAACGATTATGTCGTCTACCCGGCTCATGGCGTAGGTCAGATCGTGTCAATCGAAGAGCAGGAAGTTGCGGGCTTCTCGCTTGAGCTGTTCGTGATTTCTTTTGAAAAAGACAAAATGACCCTGCGCGTGCCGACTAACAAGGTCACTGAATCGGGGCTTCGGTCGCTCAGCTCACCGGATGTGATCAGCCAGGCAATGAAGACGCTGAAGGGCAAAGCCAAGGTCAAGCGTGCCATGTGGTCGCGCCGGGCGCAGGAATACGAGCAAAAGATCAACTCGGGTGACCTGATCTCGATCGCCGAAGTGGTCCGCGACCTGCACCGCACCGACGACCAGCGCGAGCAGAGTTATTCCGAACGTCAGCTGTACGAAGCCGCGCTGGAACGTCTGACACGCGAAGTGGCCGCAGTTTCTGGCGCCGATGAGATTTCGGCTGCCAAACAGGTCGATGAGGTTCTGACCTCACGCGCAGCCTGATCGCGTTCAAGCCAATTTAAGGGTCGTCCCGATATCCGGGGCGGCCCTTTTTCGTGACTAGGCGCTTGGTCTTGTGGTGTGTGTCGGGTATTTTTCTGTAACTGCAGGAAGATACGGGGACATGATGAAGCAAACTGTCAAGTTTCTCTACATCAGCCACGAGCCGGTCTCGGTCTGGTTTCGCTATGGGCTGATCCTGTTCGATATCGCCTCGATCATCTTTTTTGTCTCCACGGCGAATATCCCGCATGGGCCTGGGCTGACGGCGGCAAGTTTGGGTGTCGGGCTGATCATCCTAATGGATTTCTGCGCGCGGATGTGGATTTCCAAAGACCGCTGGAAACTGCTGCGCCAGATTTACACGATGGCAGACATCGTTGTGATCGTGTCGCTGCTGCTTGACCCGTTCCTGACCGGCAATCTCGCGTTTCTTCGGATATTGCGCGCGTTGCGGCTGATCCATTCCTATCATCTGCTGCGGGATTTGCGCCGAGATAGTCCTTTCTTCCGAACCCACGAGGACGCGGTGATTGCGGCGATCAATCTGATGGTCTTTGTTTTTGCAACCTCGACTGCAGTACTGGTCTTTTTCGTCCCCGAAGATGCGCAGACCCCCTATATCGACGCACTTTATTTCACTATGGCGACCCTGACGACAACGGGGTTCGGAGATATCACGCTGGGCACACCAGCGGGAAAGCTGTTTTCCGTTTTCATCATGGTTGTTGGCGTGGCGTTGTTTGTCCGTCTGGCGCAGGCGATCTTCATGCCGCAGAAAGTGCGCTACAAATGCCCAAGCTGCGGCCTGTTCCGGCACGATCCGGATGCTGTGCATTGCAAACACTGTGGCGCGACGCTGCGCATTGAAACCGGTGGGGCGTCTTAGATTGAGGCTGTCAGCGCCAGGAGGAAGGTGATTTCCGAGGTCTGCTGCGTGGCCCCCAGAATATCACCGGTTTGGCCACCGATCTTGGTCTTGGCGATGCGAGCGACAAAAGCCGCTGCAAGCAGGGCGCAGAGCACCGGCGGAATAGCTGATCCGCCCAGCAGCACTAACGACAGTACGACGGCCAACCCGATGCCAGCCAGAACCGCTGACACAGGGGGCGCACCAACAGAATGGCTCAGCCCCGATTTGCGGGCATTGGGCAGCAGGCGCATCAGCGCGGGCAGCATGGCGCGTGAGAACAGGCAGGCGGCCAACACGCCCGTCAACAGACCTGCACCGATCAGCGCCATGACAGCCGCAATTCGGAGCAGTTGGGCCAGCAGCAAGGCCAGCACGCCGTAGGTGCCGATATGGCTGTCTTTCATGATCTCCAACCGACGTTCGGCTGTAAAGCCGCCCCAAAGCCCATCGACTGTATCGGCTAGCCCGTCTTCGTGCATCGCTCCGGTTGCGATGATCAACGCGGCGACCAGCAGGGCGGCGGTGGCAAGGGTTGGCAGCTGCGCCCAGATTGCAATCCAGGCGACTCCGTAAGCCAGCGCCCCCACAACAAGCCCGGCAAGGGGATAGGCCCAAGCCGCACGCGACTGGCGGGTGAACGCTTGATCGGGCAGGCGCGGTAGGGGCAGGCGCGTCAAAAGGACCAGAGCCAGCGGGATATCCCACAGGGAAAACGGGGCGGTGTCGTTTTTGGTCACTCCCAGGCCTTTCCGGGTCTTGTTGCTTTGCCAGCATTGGTTAAACACACACAACCACTCTGATGCAACGAGGCTTTCCATGCTGCCCGAACTCAATGACCTGAACAGTTTCCGCAATGCGCTGACCGGCGCACCCGGTCCGGACACCGCTGCCAAGCAGGGCGCGGAAGAGCGCAACGGTCAACTAACCAAACCGCCCGGCGCGTTGGGGCGGCTTGAGGATCTGGCGATCTGGTATGCAGGTTGGCGCGGGGATGCGCGGCCTCGGATCGATGCGCCGCAGGTCATCGTGTTTGCTGGCAACCATGGCGTAACTGCTCAAGGTGTCTCGGCGTTCCCGCCCGAAGTGACGGTGCAGATGGTCATGAATTTCGAACATGGCGGCGCGGCGATCAACCAGTTGGCAAAGGCTGCGGGCGCGAAGATGGACGTGCACGCGCTGGAGCTGGACCGTCCGACCGCAGATTTTACCCAAGCCCCCGCGATGAGCGAAGAGGAATTGCTAAGCGCACTGCGCACAGGATGGCAGTCGGTTGATCCGCAGGCCGATCTGCTGGTTGTTGGAGAGATGGGGATCGGAAATACCACGCCGGCTGCCGCCATCGCTTGCGCGCTGTTTGGCGGGGATTCTGCCGACTGGACCGGCCGCGGGACCGGTGTGGATGATGCAGGTCTGGCGAACAAAACCCGGGTTGTTGCGGAAGGCGTCGCTCTGCATGGTCAGGGCGATGGACTTCATATTCTAAGGTGTCTCGGCGGACGCGAGATTGCGGCTATGGCTGGTGCGATAGCCGCCGCGCGCGTATTGCGGATACCGGTTATTCTGGATGGATTCATCTGCACCGCAGCTGCAGCCTGTCTGGCGCAGATTTCGGAAACAGCACTGGATCACACCATCGCGGGCCACCAAAGTGCCGAGGGCGCACATGCCGCGATGCTGGACAAGCTGGGCAAAGAGCCGTTGCTGAGCCTCGGCCTGCGCCTGGGCGAAGGCTCGGGCGGAGCGTTGGCGATCAACATTCTGAAAAGCGCGGTTGCTTGTCATTCCGGCATGGCGACATTTGCTGAAGCGGGTGTGTCGGACGGTTAAGCCGACTTCTTGGCGTGTTCCTCGGCCAGTTCCAGCAGCGCGGTTTCCAGATCTTTTTCCAGTTGCCGCGCACGCTCGATGTATTTCTTGTTTTCGGCTGTCGGCATGCCGGGGATCCACAGTTCTGCAAGCTCGCGCACCGATCCCCGGTCGTGGTGATAGAAGGTCTGCTCGGCCTGTGCGGCCTCGTATTCACTGAGGCCGATATTCTCCAAAACATAGCGGCCCGCGCGTAGCGATCCGTCGAACATCTCGCGGACAATGTCGTTGGCCCCGGCCTGATAGAGTTCATAGACGTGGTTGCGGTCGCGGGCGCGGGCGATGATGTGCAGATCGGGCCGCTGGCGGCGGGCATATCCGACGAGACGGGTGACCTGTTTGTAGTCATCCATGGCCGCGACAAGGACCGCTGCCTTTTCGATTCCAGCAGCGCGCAGCAATTCGGGGCGAGTGGGGTCGCCAAGGAAGCCTTTGACACCGAACCGTCGCATCAGCTGGATCGTTTCGATATCGTGGTCCAGAACAACTGTTTTAAACCCACTTGCCTGTACCAGCCGGTTGACGATCTGCCCAAAGCGACCGATCCCGGCGATGATGACAGGGCCTTTTTCGTCAATCTGATCGGGTTCAACCTGCGGATTGCTCTCGCCGAGAAAGCGCGAAAGTACGTCGTAGACGATAAACAGAAGCGGTGTGATCAACATGGTCAGCGCAATGATCATCAACAGTTTTTGCGACAAACCCGGCGGAATCACGTTCTGCTGCGTAGAAAACGCCAACAAGACAAAGCCGAATTCACCGGCCTGGGCCAAACCCAGCGTGAACAGCCAGTGATCGCGCCCGCGCAGCTTGAAGGCGCGCCCGACGATGAACAGGATGATCCCCTTGGCCAGTATGACCAGCAAGGCCAAACCGATCAGGTCAAACGGGTCGGCGAAGAAATACCCGATATCGATCCCAGCGCCCACGGTGATGAAGAACAGGCCCAGCAACAGCCCCTTGAACGGCTCAAGGTCGCTTTCCATTTCGTGTCGGAACTCCGAACTGGCCAGAACCACTCCGGCCAGAAACGCGCCAAGAGCGGGCGACAGGCCCACAAGGGTCATCAGGAACGAGATGCCGACCACGATCATTAGCGCCAGTGCCGTATACATCTCGCGCAGGTGGGTGGCGTGGATGAAACGGAACAGTGGGCGGGTCAGGTAGATGCCAGCCAATACGACAAACGCGACGGCGCCAATGGTGACAAGCGTAACGGCCCAGCCGGGCAGACCTTCGACCAGCGAGAGTTTGGCGTGATAATCCGCGTCTTTGGCTATGCCTACGCCACGGCTGATGGAGCCGTCATCTTCGATGTGGATACTTGCGGGCAGGGCAAGCAGCGGCAGGAAAGCTAGGATCGGGATTACGGCAATGTCCTGCGTCAGCAGGACCGAGAAGGTCGCTCGACCTCCGTTGGTTTGCATCAGGCCCTTTTCGGACAGGGTCTGCAGCACGATTGCCGTTGAAGAAAGCGACAAGGTCAATCCAACCGCCAGCGCCACCGACCATTGATGACCCGCATAGAACGCCACAGCTGCGATTGCTGCGGTCGACAGGCCGACCTGCAGCCCGCCCAAGCCTAACAATTTGTCCCGCATATCCCACAAGGCACGGGGCTCAAGCTCGAGCCCGATCAGGAACAGCATCATCACGACGCCGAATTCGGCCACATGCTGCAGGCTTTCCGTCTCGGCCCCGACAAGGCCCAAAATTGGGCCAATGGCGATGCCCGCAGCTAGGTAACCAAGCACCGATCCCAGACCCAGACGGGCGGAAAGCGGCACCGCGATCACCGCAGCTGCCAGATAGATCGATGCCTGATAAAGGAACTCGTTCATTATTGTCCTCTTAAATCCGCTCAGGTCGGGAGCGGCGCGTCGCGTTTCAATTGGTCCATTACGATCTGGCTTTGCACCCGTGCAACTGCAGGATGCGGCAGGATCACTTCGTGAAGCAAGGTATTGAGTGCGGATAAGTCGTCACAATAGACGTGAAGCAGATAATCTGCCTCACCTGTCATCGTCCAGGCGCTGGTGATCTCGGGGCGGGTGTTGACCATGCGGGCGAAGCCTGCGGATTGTTCGGGACCATGAGTGCCCAGATGCACCTGAATGAACCCCTGAACCTGTAGCCCCAGCCTCAGCGGGTCCAGTCGTGCGGTGTACCCTGTGATGTAACCCTCGGCCTCAAGGCGCTGTCGGCGACGGCCCGCCTGACTGGCGGATAGATTCAGCACATCACCCAATTGCTGCGACGTCAGATGCGCGTCGCGCTGCAAAGCTGCGAGTATTCCGATATCAATCCGATCCAGCACGTGCGGCGTTTCCTCAAGATTTGCAATCAATATGCGGAAAGTACGCATCTAAACTTAGTTTATACGAAAACAATGCGCAGAAACAGCACTCATTAAGGCGTATTTTTGAATCAGCAAAGAAATTCCTGTTTTCCGAGGAGACGCGCCATGGGTCCTTTCCCGCATAACGCCCCGAAATCTGTCATCAGCGAAGAAAACCCAGCCGGTACCGACGGGTTTGAGTTTGTTGAATTCGCACATCCCGAGCCGCAAGAGCTGCGAGACCTGTTTGCGCGAATGGGCTTCGACTATGTCGGCTATCACCGCAACACCCCCAAGGTCGAGCTTTGGCAACAGGGTGATGTAACCTACATCCTGAACGCGGATCCTGATAGTTTTGCAGCCAAATTCGTGGCCGAGCACGGCCCCTGCGCCCCTGCCATGGGCTGGCGCGTTGTTGATGCTCAGAAGGCTTATGAGCACGCGATCGCCAAAGGGGCTGAGCCTTATGATGGCGCAGACAAGACCATGAACGTTCCGGCGATCAAGGGCATTGGTGGTTCGCTGATCTACTTCATCGATCAGTATTATGACACCTCGCCCTACAATGAGGAATTTGAATGGCTGGAGCAGTCAAAACCGCGCGGCGATGGGTTCTACTATCTCGATCACCTGACCCACAACGTGTTCAAGGGCAACATGGACAAGTGGTTCAAATTCTATGGCGACCTGTTCAACTTCCGTGAAATCCGCTTTTTCGACATTCAAGGTAAGTTCACCGGGCTTTACAGTCGCGCGTTGACTTCACCTTGTGGTCGCATCCGCATTCCGATCAATGAAGATCGTGGAGAGACCGGACAGATCGTCTCCTACCTGAAGAAGTACAATGGCGAAGGCATCCAGCATATCGCGGTGGGCAGCGACGATATCTACGCCTCGACCGATGCCATTGCCGAGAAGGGTCTGAAGTTCATGCCCGGTCCGAACGAGGCCTATTATGACATGTCTTACGACCGTGTGTCCGGCCATGATGAGCCCAAGCATCGGATGATGAAGCACGGCATTCTGATCGACGGCGAAGGTGTAGTTGATGGCGGTGAGACCAAGATTCTGCTGCAGATCTTTTCGAAAACAGTCATTGGCCCGATCTTCTTTGAGTTCATTCAGCGTAAAGGGGATGACGGGTTTGGTGAGGGCAACTTCAAAGCCCTGTTTGAATCGATCGAACGCGAGCAGATCGAGTCGGGTGAAATCTCGGCAGCCTAAACATGAATCAATGAAATCAACCGAGCGCCGTGTCTGACCGACATGGCGCTTTTTCTTTACCCGCGCGGCATCTTGAGCGTGATGTTCTTGCCGCGCTTCTGATAGCGCAACTCGCTGTCGCCGATGGCGATGACATTACCTCCGTCGATGCGATCGCCCACCTTCAGCTTTTTGTAGCGTCCGCTGGGCAGGCGGACCAAAGCACGGCGGTTTGCCGGGGTGCCGTACACGCCGATTAGGTTCAACTTGCGCAGGTTAATCGCGTTGTCGATGGTTGCTTGTCTCGCAACTGACGCGGAAGACGGAATTTTGGGATTGACCGTTCTGGGCTGGAACGAACCAACTTCATCGGCATTACTGGCCACATTTGCGGTCGAGGCCAGCGCTGCACTCCCAGAACTAGGTTGCCGTGTCGCGCGCGCCGTGATGCTGGCAGGCCTGATTTTTGGACGGGGTACCCGTACAACAGCCAGCGCAGTCGGGGTTTCATCGACCTGCGGAGGGGTTTGCAGAGACTCGGGCCGCAGCTTAGGCCGGACCGAGGCCAGCTCTTGCCGGGATCGACCGCCAAGTTGCTGGCGTTCGAATTGATCCACCAGATTTTCCGGGCGTGGCCGTGGGCGAAACGCCGCGAGTCTCTCATCGACCTCTTCTATGACATCGGGTTCTGTTTCGAACCTGGTTGGGGGTTCGGGGGGCACGGATGCGGGACGACCCAGATAAACCATCACACCGGCCGGGTTCAGCGTGCCTTCGGCACTTGGCGTCACAAGTCCGCGTTCATCCAGGTTGAACCGCTGCCCCGCTTGGCCTGGCAAAGAGATCGACTCAAAAGACGCATCTGTGTCGAGGCTGGCAAGTTCGGGTAGTGCGACGGAATCGGTCGACAGGTCCGAGCGATCGACCGATGTGAGATATTGATTATCCACGCCAGCCACAGGCGCTGGCTCCAGGCCTGAAGGTTCAACGGGGGCGGTGCCGGTAAACTCACGAAACTCGGTTCTGCTCTCTGGCAGATCAGCGATGTCTTCGACCGGCTCCGGTTCAATCTTCAGTGCTTCGAGAATGGCCTCGTCCGTGGGGGTGAGCACCGGTTCTTCCTCTGCCACTTCAGGTTCTTGTGGGAGGCTTGCGATCTCGGTTTCCTGAGGTTCGGGTTGTGCCTGCGGTTCTGCAGTTGCAGTTTCTGGCTCTGGTTGCAGCTCGGGCTCTAACGGTTCGGCCACTTCGACAATTTCGGGGTCAGAGCTGTTGTAAGACCAGACACCCAGCAACATTCCAACCACAACCGACGCTGCGATCGCAGGAATTGCAAAGCGTTTCAGATCCGTTCCTGTCTTGGCAGACGAGGGCAGTGCTTTGGTAGCAGGCTCAAATGCAGGGGGGGCTGCATCTTCAGCGATGGCGTGAACCGGTATGTCCGGCGTATCAACGGGTTTGGGGGCCGCAATCACTGCGTCCTCATCCACAATGATCGGCAGTTCCAGAAATGGCGCGTCCAGAGCATCGTTGCCGGTTGCGCTGACCCAGAATGCCTCGGGGATAAAGCCATGATCGGTGGCAAATGCGCTGGCTTCGTCCAGCGTTTGCTGGGCCACAGCGGCAACCGGGGTCTCAGTCCCCACGTCGCCCGCGACATAAGCCAGCTCTGAGAGCTCATAGGGCGTGGCTGCGGCCAACGTATCCTTGACCTTTTTCGCCGCTGCATCGGTGTCCAAACCATCGGTGTCGACAACCAAGAGGCGCACCTGATCGGATGGAATAACAAGCTTGCAACTCAGGTCATTTTCCAGCGCGAATCCCTGATCCCGAAGGGCCTGCATCTGGTCCGCGAAATCTGACGCATCTAATGGAACGGTTCCAATGCAGTACCAGTCTCCATCCGACTGATGATGCAAGGAAATGCCGTTTTCAGAAAATGACAGCGCAAAGGCGGGTTTCATAATCGCGATGAACCATAATTGTCGGCTTTTATGCAAACGCTTAGATGTCTGCCCGCCGAGATTAGAGCAGGAACTCGCCGAGGGAAAGAAAAAGGCACGTTTCCCCCTTGCCGTGTACGGGCCCGACCACCCATCTTGAGAGCAAGCATCAAGGAGGGATCATCTTGAAGACACTTGCTTTTTTGGCCGCCATGGCCGCTGCCACCGCGACTCTGCCCGCCCATGCGGAAGAACGTCGCATCTCGGTCAGCGGGACCGGTACGGCTCTGGTTGCACCCGATATGGCAACGATAACACTGGGCGTGACCAATCAGGATGCGCAGGCATCGGTAGCGATGCAGGCGACCTCGGATGCGGTGACGCAGATCCTCAAACGACTGGACGAAATGGGATTGGAGGCGCGCGATGTTCAGACGCGCGATCTTTCGCTTTCACCGGTCTGGTCGGGGCGCAGCAATTCCAGCAATGAGCCACCCAAGATCACTGGGTTCACCGCGTCCAACCGCGTTTCGGTTCGCGTGCGGGATCTGGATAATCTGGGCCAGATCATGGATGCGGTCATCAAGGATGGTGCGAATGATTTCGGCGGTCTGAGCTTTGGCGTGCAAGAGCCCAAACCGCTTGAGGCTGAAGCACGGGCCAAAGCTGTGGCAGATGCGACCGAGAAGGCGCAGCAACTAGCGCAGGCGTCCGGGGTTACGCTGGGTCCCATCCTATCGATCAACGACCACGGCGGAGGTGTTCGCCCGATGGCTCAGATGCGCGAGATGGCGATGTCGGACGCCGGTGGCGTGCCGGTCGCAGGCGGAGAGATTTCCGTTTCGGTCAATATCGCGATGGAGTTCGAAATCGCGGAGTAAGCTACGATCCAACGCGGGCTTGCAGCGGTTGGCGCTGCTGGCCCGATGCATCGAAATTCCCCGGCGCAAGCCAGTTCTCGAATGCCGCGCGAATGCGCGGCCACTCGCTGTCGATAATCGAAAACCACGCCGTATCCCGGTTGCGCCCTTTGTAATGGGTCGCCTGCCGGAAGACGCCCTCGAACGTGAAACCCAAACGTTCAGCTGCGCGTTTTGATGGCGCGTTCAGGGCGTCGCATTTCCATTCATAGCGGCGATAACCAAGCTCATCGAACACCCGGCGCATCATCAGATACATCACTTCGGTTGATTGCGGTTTACGCTGCAGCAAGGGTGAGAAATGGATGTGGCCCACTTCTATTGCACCCGCGGCTGGTTCGACTCGAAGGTACGAGGCCATCCCGACGGGTACCTCATCCGCGTCGAACACTGTATGGAACATCGGGTCCGCATCCATGCAATTTGACTGCGCCCATGCGGTGAAATCCGCCTCAGAGTCGAACGGGCCGTAGGGAAGGTAAGTCCAATTGCGGCCGTCCATGTCATTGGCAAACGCCCGGTACAAGCCGGGCGCGTGCCTGTTTACATCCAATGGCACAACGGAACAGAACCGGCCCTGCATCGGTGTGTAAGGTGGCGTGGGGCGAGGGAACTCGCCCGTGACCGAAAAACCGATGGGTTGACCCAGTTCATTTGTGTTGTGCCCGGTCATCGGATCAGGCGCTGGCTTTGGACAGAGCCTGATCGAGATCAGCGATCAGATCGTCTGCATCCTCGATCCCGATGGACACGCGCACCACTCCAGGGCCTGCGCCTGCAGCTTCCTGCTGCTCGGGCGTCAACTGACGGTGTGTGGTCGAGGCCGAGTGGATGATCAGCGACCGTGCGTCGCCAAGGTTGGCCACGTGGCTGAAGATCTCAAGCGCGTTCACCAGCTTGACGCAGGCGTCATAGCCACCCTTCACCGCAAAGGTGAACAGGGCACCCGCGCCGCGCGGGTAGTGCTTTTTTACCCTGTCGCTATAGGGCGAGGATGGCAGGCCAGCATATGTCACGTAATCCACACGGTCGTCTGCCTCGAGCCACGCTGCTATTTTCTGCGCGTTTTCGACATGGCGCTCCATCCGTAGCGATAGCGTTTCTATCCCCATCAGCGTGTAATGCGCCGCCTGAGGGTTCATCGTCATGCCCAGATCGCGTAGACCGATCGCGATGCCGTGGAATGTAAAGGCGAGCGGGCCGAAGGTCTCGTGGAATTTCAGGCCGTGATAGGCGGGTTCGGGTTCGCTGAGCGAAGGAAACTTGTCATTTGCCGACCAGTCGAACTTGCCCGAATCCACGATGCAGCCGCCGGTCACGGTGCCGTTTCCGGTCAGGTACTTGGTGGTCGAATGCACGACCAGCGTCGCGCCCTGTTCAATCGGGCGGCACAGGTAGGGCGTGGCCGAGGTGTTGTCGACGATCAGCGGAATGCCTGCTGCATCGGCTAAATCCGCCAGAGCACGGATATCAGTGACATAGCCGCCGGGATTGGCGATGGATTCGCAGAATACTGCACGGGTGTTTTCGTCGATAGCGGCCTTCACAGCGTCCAGATCATCGGTATCAACGAATTTGGCCGACCAGCCGAAACGTTTGATCGTCTGGCTAAACTGCGTCACCGTCCCACCGTAGAGGCGGGTCGAGGCGACAACATTGCAGCCCGGCCCCATCAGCGGGAAAAGCGCCATGATCTGCGCTGCGTGTCCCGAGGAACAGCAGACCGCACCGACACCGCCTTCAAGCGTCGCCACACGTTCCTGCAGCACCGCAACAGTCGGGTTGGTCAGGCGCGAATAGATAAAACCCACTTCCTGCAGGTTGAACAACGCGGCGGCGTGTTCCGCGTCGCGAAATACATATGCCGTGGTCTGGTAGATCGGTGTCTGGCGCGCGCCTGTGGCAGGGTCGGGGCGAGCCCCGGCGTGAATTTGCAGCGTGTCAAAACCGTAGGTGGGTCCGTCAGACATCGAGGAAATCTCCTGTTGGAATGTGTGTTGCTGAATCTCTAGGACATTGGCTCGCCCGGCACAATGTCCGCTTCACCGTAGCCAAAGCCCCTTGGACTTGATCGTTTTGCGAATGACCTGTTCGCGTGCGGGCAGGTTGTTTCGGTCGAACAATGCCCGGATCTTCGCACCCTTGCGCTGTATCACGAGCTTCTTCAGTGGATCATAGCCTTTGAGCACTTTTTTGATCTTGTTCGGGGCCACGACGGTTTCCAATATCTCGACCACATGATCGCTTTCGCGGGCGTAGAGCATCGGGAACAGGCGATAGTGGCAGCTGATCCGACCATCCAGCAGGCCCTCGGGCAGGGCATCCCGTCCGCCACCGAAGGAATGGATGACCAGCGGCAAGGCGATCTGATCTAGCCACGGGTTCAGAACTTGCCCGGTCAGTTCGGGGATTTCCTCGTCGCGAATGGTGCGGGCATAGCCCATAAACCGCTCACCAAATTGGCGGGGGCATTTGTAGAAGAAATAACCGGCGTTAAAATACAGGTAGCGCCGCCAATAACCCTCGGGCTGGCTGGGATCGAGAGAGCTTTCGAAATCCAACCCGAACCGGTCATACAGTGCGCGCCAGATACCCTCATATCCTGGGCCGTAGAGCGTGGGTTTGGGCCATGTTCCCTCGACCCGAAGTGAGGCGCCGGGCTGTTCGAAATCGAACGGGACGTCGGAAATTTCGCCGGTGATCAGAGTGTCGGAGTCGAAAAAGACAAAGGGCTCGCCCTCTGGCATCGCCAGCAAAGCTTCGATCTTGTTGCCATTGGGATAGCTCGAGCCAAAAGCATGAGACTCAAAAGGCAGAATCTCGGCACCCAGATGCTGCAGGGCTTCAAGAACTTCGGCATCCTGAATGCTGGGGTTCTGAGGCCAAAGAGGGCCGGGCTGTGGTACCCCCACGAACAGCCGACCTTTGAACCCTGATGAGCTGTGGCGCAGCGAGGCGGCGAACAAAAGCGCCTCGTATTGCAGCCGGTTGTTTTGCCCGATGATGAGGATGTTGAATGTCGCCGGGCTTGCCTGCATCGTGTTGCGCTTTCTGATCGGGCCGGTATTCGGCCGCTGCCTCAACCGGAAGTACAACAAGCTGTGAAGGGCGTCAAAACCCCAAGCATGACCGGTTTGCAAATCCGGCTCGTGCTCCCATCTAATGCTACAGCAACGCAGGAGGATTGCATATGCTGGTCAATGCAGATTTCACACAGCGGGCCGCCGTTCACTTTGATCAGACCGAATGGGTCGCGTCACCGGCTGCTGGCGTCGAACGCAAGATGCTGGACCGCATTGGCGAGGAAGTGGCGCGTGCCACAACCATCGTGCGCTTTGCCCCCGGCAGCGCGTTTTCGGCGCATACTCATGACGGGGGTGAGGAATATCTGGTGCTGGACGGTGTGTTCCAGGATGAAACCGGAGATTTCCCTGTCGGCAGCTATGTACGCAATCCCCCGACGTCCTCCAATACACCTTCGGCCAGCGAAGGCGCGACTATTCTGGTCAAACTGCATCAGTTCGACCCCGATGACCGCACTGAGGTTCGGCGCTCGATCAACGGGGGCGGAAATATCGATTTGTTCAAGGATGCGCATGAGGATGTCCAGGTGCAAACCTGGGGCGCGGGCGAACATATTGAATTGGACGCAGATAAGGGGTTTGAGGTCTTTGTTATCGAAGGTGGCTTTGCCGAGGCGGGCGAAGAATTTGGCACTTGGGACTGGTTGCGCTTGCCGCCTGGATCACGCTTTGCTGCTGTAGCAGGTGAGGGCGGAGCCCGTGTTTGGATCAAATCCGGCCACCTGGGTGGGATGGTCTGAGCCACCGCTGCCAACAATATAGGCAATTTCTGACTGAATCCGGACCATTCCGCCCGGATTTTTCATTTTTTGACCATTTGGCAAATTTTACCAATTGATAAAAAATCAGATTGTGGCAAGCTGGGGTCCATAACAAACATATCTACAGGGAGTAGAGTGATGGCACAGGGCCAGATGGCACCCGGGATCGTCTCCGGGCGGCTTTCCAGCGATGAGCTGACCTCGAATTTCACCGATCTGCATCCGCCACTGGCCCCGCACGAGGCCGCTGTGGCCGCCGATCGATGCTATTTCTGCTATGACGCGCCATGTGTGACGGCATGTCCTACGGATATCGATATTCCGTTGTTCATTCGCCAGATTCAGGCCGGGCAACCGCAGGCGGCAGGGCAGACCATTCTGGAGCAGAACATTCTGGGCGGCATGTGTGCCCGGGTTTGTCCGACCGAAACTTTGTGTGAAGAGGCTTGCGTGCGTGAGACGGCCGAAGGCAAGCCGGTCGAGATCGGACGCCTGCAGCGTTATGCAACCGATGATGTGATGGCCTCGGGTGCGCATCCGTTCGAGCGCGCCGCATCAACCGGCAAGACAATTGCCGTAGTTGGGGCAGGGCCCGCCGGTCTGGCCTGTGCGCATCGTCTGGCGATGCAGGGGCACGATGTGGTGATCCACGAAGGCAAGCCCAAGCCAGGCGGTCTGAACGAATACGGGATTGCGGCGTATAAATCTACCAATGATTTTGCACAGGCCGAGGTCGATTGGCTGCTTAAAATAGGCGGGATCGCGATCGAGACCGGTTCGATTCTGGGAGAGACGATTTCTCTGGAAGGGTTGCAGGAGAACTATGACGCTGTTTTCCTGTCAATAGGACTTGCGGGGGTGAACGCACTGCGGGCTGATGGGGTCGATAAAGACGGGGTGCGCCCGGCGGTCGACTTTATCTCGGATGTGCGACAGGCCAGCGATCTGGTTGATCTACCTGTGGGTCGCAATGTCGTTGTGATTGGCGGTGGTATGACTGCCGTAGATGCGGCAGTGAAATCGAAACTGCTAGGCGCTGAGCACGTCACCATCGCCTATCGCCGAGGTCGCGACGCGATGGGTGCAAGCCGGTACGAACAGGATTTGGCGGCATCGCATGGTGTTCGGATTCTCTGCAATGTTCAGCCGGTGGCTATTCACGGAAATGCTGCCGCAGCAGAGATCGAATTGGAGTATACTGCTAGCCATGATGGTCGACTGACCGGAACGGGTGAAACTGTCCGTGTGCCCGCCGATCAGGTTTTTAAGGCCATCGGTCAGACGCTTGACGGTGCGCCGGAAGGCCTAACGCTGGATGGCAATAAGATTGCCGTGACCGGGGCGGGACGCACTTCAATGACCGGTGTGTGGGCTGGCGGAGACTGTGCGGCAGGAGGCGAAGACCTGACCGTGACCGCCGTAGCCGAAGGTCGCGATGCCGCGATGGATATCCACGCTGCTCTGAGCGCGTGAAACTCAAAGACAAAGATGCAGAACAGCATCAGGGAGGCCGGATAAATGGCTGATTTAACATCAAACTTTATTGGAATATCAAGCCCGAACCCGTATTGGCTGGCCTCCGCGCCACCGACGGATAAGGAGTACAATGTTCGCCGCGCCTTCGAGGCCGGATGGGGCGGCGTAGTGTGGAAGACCTTGGGGGCCGAGGGGCCTCCGGTCGTGAATGTGAACGGCCCACGCTATGGCGCGATTTATGG
The DNA here is from genome assembly GCF_056534355.1 of Ruegeria sp. D7. Lineage (NCBI taxonomy): Bacteria > Pseudomonadati > Pseudomonadota > Alphaproteobacteria > Rhodobacterales > Roseobacteraceae > Ruegeria > Ruegeria sp. D7. The sequence goes on along the minus strand of NZ_JBQFPG010000008.1, from coordinate 28,354 downwards.
CGCGGACCGCCGGTTGTTGGGACTCAACAACATCGAACTGATCACAGATCGGCCGCTTGAGGTGAACCTTGAGGAAATGGCCCGCGTAAAGGCGGATTATCCAGATCGCGCCCTGATCGCCTCGATCATGGTGCCCTGTGAGGAGGCTGCTTGGAAGGCCATTCTGCCGCGTGTGGCCGAAACCGGTGCGGACGGGATCGAGCTGAATTTTGGCTGTCCGCACGGGATGAGCGAGCGGGGTATGGGATCTGCCGTGGGGCAGGTGCCGGAATACATCGAAATGGTGACCCGTTGGTGCAAACAGTATTACGACCGCCCAGTTATCGTGAAGCTAACGCCGAACATTACGGATATCCGCAAACCTGCGGCGGCGGCGAAGAATGGGGGCGCGGATGCGGTATCGCTGATCAATACGATTAACTCGATCACCAGCGTCAATCTGGATACGTTCAGCCCCGAACCCTCGATTGACGGTAAAGGCAGCCATGGTGGCTACTGCGGACCGGCGGTGAAACCAATCGCGTTGTCGATGGTGTCCGAGATTGCGCGGGCCGAAGCCACGCATGGGCTGCCGATCTCAGGCATCGGTGGCGTCACCACTTGGCGCGATGCAGCAGAGTTTATCTCGCTGGGTTGCGGCACTGTTCAGGTCTGCACTGCAGCGATGACCTATGGGTTTAAAATCATCGATGAATTGACGGCTGGCCTGTCGGAATGGATGGATGAGAAAGGCTATGCCAATATCGACGAAGTGATCGGACGCGCAGTGCCCAATGTGACTGATTGGCAATATCTGAACCTCAACTACATCGCCAAAGCGAAGATCGATCAGGATCAGTGCATCAAATGCGGTCGCTGTTTTGCAGCCTGTGAAGACACCAGCCATCAGGCGATTTCGATGTCGGAGGATCGGGTGTTCGAAGTGATCGACGAGGAATGCGTAGCCTGCAATCTTTGCGTGGATGTGTGCCCTGTAGAGGGGTGTATTTCCATGGAGCCGATGGCCGCCGGAGCGGTTGATCCGCGCACAGGCAAGGTCGTTGATCCTGAATATGCCAATTGGACGACACACCCCAACAACCCCATGGCGAAAGCGGCGGAGTAGTCAGAGATTTTTCGTCGAAAAATCTTGGCGTAGAAAATTCGGCGAATTTTCTCAGAACAGAATGTCGATGGGTCCGTTGTGGCAGATGATGACATATTGATTGGCGGTGCGGATCAACTGGTATCCGCGCCGTTTCACTTCTGCCTGAAAAGCCGCGTGACCAACCTCGCGTTCGACCCAAGCAACTGAGCGTCGTACAACAGCTCCCGTTCGAGCAGATCGGGACGAGAAAAGCTGGGTGATCCAAGGCTCGGGATCTGAGCGATACGTCATCATGCTCCGAGCTTTTCTCAATAGGGTTAAGTGTTTCTTAAGGTGTAAGCAGTTTTCGATAGAGCGTTTCCACGAACGGAACTGCGCCTTCGAATGGGTCTTCTTCCCCAAGAATTGCCCGGACTTGAACATCGAAATCCGCATAATGCTGTGTCAGTGCCCAGATCGAGAAAATCAGATGATAGGGATGGACTCGTGCAATTTTGCCCTGAGCCATCCAGCTTGTCAGAATCGTGGTTTTTTCATCGACCAGTTTTTTGAGATCGCTGGACAAAGCTTCATGAATGCGCGGCGCGCCCTGAACAAGCTCATTGGCAAAGAGGCGGCTCTCGCGCGGCAGATCGCGGCTCATCTCAAGCTTGCGTTGGATATAAGACAGTATTTCTTCCAGCGGGTCGCCATCCTCATTCAACGCGTGCAGGGGAGCGAGCCAGACTTCAAGCAGACCCGACAACAGGGCTGTATGGATCGCTTCTTTCGATGGAAAATAATAGAGCAGGTTGGGCTTGCTCAGCCCCGCCTCAGCTGCAATTTGGTCGACGGTTGCGCCGCGAAAACCGTGGGCTGAGAACACATTCAGGGCCGCCTCGAGAATCGCTGCTCGGTTCTTTTGCTGAATCCGGGTTGGGGCGCGGTCTTTGGGCATGTTCACCTGTTGTCCTTTTTTCGGCCAGTTGGGTGTCAATTATGTCGAAAATTCCGGCAGGCCACTGCAATTTCTTGACTGATGTCGAACCCGTGATAGCGTGAGTTTGACCAGATGGTCAAATCAAGACACCAAAAGCGAGCCAAATCGCAAGCAACAGGGAAGAACAAGATGGCAGCTCCGGCGCAGAATCTCAGGATCAATGGCGACAGGTTATGGGACAGCCTGATGGAGATGGCCAAGATCGGCCCAGGCGTCGCGGGTGGGAACAACCGTCAGACGCTAACGGACGAGGACGCCGACGGGCGCGCGCTGTTTCAGAAATGGTGCGAGGATGCCGGTTGCTCGATGGGGCTGGACCAGATGGGCAATATGTTTGCCCGACGAGAGGGAGCGGACCCCGAGGCTCTGCCGGTTTATGTAGGGTCGCATTTGGATACGCAGCCCACAGGTGGCAAGTATGATGGCGTTCTTGGCGTGCTTGGTGGGCTGGAGATCATTCGCACGCTGAATGACCTGGGCATCAAGACCAAGCACCCTATTGTGGCCACCAATTGGACCAACGAAGAAGGAACGCGATATGCCCCGGCGATGTTGTCTTCGGGGGTGTTTGCCGGAATGCACACTCAGGACTGGGCTTATGCACGTGAGGATGCCGAAGGAAAGAAGTTCGGGGATGAACTGAACCGCATCGGTTGGCGCGGCGATGAAGAGGTTGGCGCGCGCAAGATGCACGCTTTCTTTGAGTTGCACATTGAACAGGGCCCGATTCTGGAAGCTGAGGGTAAGGATATTGGCGTTGTAACCCATGGTCAGGGTTTGAGCTGGACCCAGGTTACCGTGACCGGCAAGGATGCGCATACTGGGTCTACACCGATGCCGATGCGCAAGAATGCCGGGCTGGCGATGGCGCGTATTCTTGAGAAAGTGGACGAGATTGCATGGTCGCATGCACCTCATGCCGTGGGTGCGGCGGGGCATATCGATGTCTATCCGAACTCACGCAATGTGATCCCTGGAAAGGCAGTGTTCACGGTCGATTTTCGCTCGCCCGAGTTGGACGTGATCACTGATATGGAGAACCGTCTGCGGGTCGCAGCTGAAGACATCGTCGAAGAGATGGGGCTGCAGATCGAATTCGAGAAGGTGGGCGGTTTTGATCCGGTGAAGTTTGATGAGGGTTGCGTGGCGGCGGTGCGCGATGCGGCTGAGCGGTTGGGGTATTCGCATACGGATATCATCTCGGGCGCCGGACATGATGCCTGCTGGATCAACCGGGTGGCGCCAACAGCGATGGTGATGTGCCCATGCGTTGATGGGTTGAGCCATAATGAAGCTGAGGAGATCAGCAAGGATTGGGCTGCAGCTGGGGCGGATGTTCTGTTGCATGCGGTCGTTGAGACGGCTGGGATCGTGGAATAGGGGGCTCTGCCCCCGTCGCCCGATGGGCGGCTCCCCCGGGATATTTTTAGCCAGATGAAGCAAGCGGCGCAGACCGCATCAGGGAGTTTAACATGAGCACTGTAATCAAGAACGGAACCGTTGTGACCGCTGATCTGACCTATAAGGCGGATGTAAAGGTCGAAGGTGGTGTGATTACTGAGATTGGGCCGGACCTGCGAGGTGATAAGGAACTTGATGCATCGGGCTGTTATGTCATGCCCGGAGGGATCGACCCGCACACGCATCTGGAAATGCCGTTTATGGGAACCTATTCCAGCGATGATTTCGAAAGCGGCACACGCGCAGCGCTGGCAGGCGGGACCACGATGGTGGTGGATTTCGCGTTGCCCAATCCGGGCGAAAGCCTGTTGGACGCCCTGAAGCGTTGGGACAACAAGTCAACGCGCGCGAATTGTGATTATTCGTTCCATATGGCGGTGACCTGGTGGGGCGAGCAGGTGTTTGATGACATCAAAACCGTCATCGAGACGCGTGGCATCAACACCTTCAAGCATTTCATGGCCTATAAAGGCGCGCTGATGGTGAACGACGATGAGCTGTTTGCTTCGTTCAAGCGTCTGGCCGAGTTGGGTGGCACTGCGATGGTCCATGCCGAGAATGGCGATGTGGTCGCTGAACTGAGCGCGAAGTTGTTGGCCGAAGGAAACACAGGGCCAGAGGCGCATGCCTATTCCCGCCCACCACAGGTGGAAGGCGAGGCAACCAACCGCGCGATCATGATCGCGGATATGGCGGGTGTGCCGCTCTATGTGGTGCATACTTCCTGTGAGGAGGCGCACGAGGCTATTCGACGCGCCAAGATGCAGGGCAAACGGGTTTGGGGCGAGCCTTTGATCCAACACCTAACATTGGATGAAAGCGAGTATTTCCACCACGATTGGGAGCATGCGGCACGGCGAGTCATGAGCCCTCCGTTCCGGAACAAACAGCATCAGGATAGCTTGTGGAACGGTTTGCAGTCAGGAACGCTGAGCGTCGTAGCAACGGACCATTGTGCCTTTACCACCGAGCAGAAACGATATGGCGTGGGTGATTTCACCAAAATACCGAACGGGACCGGAGGGCTGGAGGATCGGATGCCGATGCTTTGGACACATGGGGTGAATACAGGTAGGTTGACACCGAATGAGTTCGTGGCTGTTACTTCAACTAACATCGCCAAGATATTGAATTGTTATCCGAAAAAAGGTGCGGTTCTCGTGGGAGCGGATGCTGATCTGGTGGTTTGGGATCCGGATAAGGCCAAGGTGATCTCGGCTGATACGCAGCAGTCGTCGATCGACTACAACGTCTTCGAGGGCAAAGAGGTGCGAGGGCTGCCTCGGTTCACGCTGACCCGCGGTGCGGTGGCTGTACATGATGGCGAGATTCAGACTCAGGAAGGGCACGGTAAGTTCGTGGCACGTGAGGCCAATACCCATGTGAACAAGGCGCTGAGCACCTGGAAAGAGTTGACAGCGCCCCGGCCTGTTGAGCGGACAGGTATACCGGCAACGGGAGTATAAACCCCTTGGGTCGCCTTTCTGGCGACTCGGGTCTGAGCTTCTTCAAGGCAATCGAATGAATACAGAAAATACTACTCAGCCCGTTATTGAGGCAAGGCAGCTGGATCTTACATTTCAGACGAATGATGGGCCTATTCATGCGCTGAAAGATGTGAACTTGTCGATTGGCAAGGGGGAGTTCGTTAGTTTTATCGGCCCCTCGGGCTGCGGCAAGACGACGTTCCTGCGCTGTATCGCAGCACTGGAAACACCGACCGGCGGGGCCCTGACCGTGAATGGCATGACGCCTGACGAAGCACGGCGAAAGCGCGCTTATGGGTATGTGTTTCAGGCGGCCGGGCTCTACCCGTGGCGGACCATTGCAAAGAACATCAAGCTGCCGCTTGAGATCATGGGCTATTCCTCTGCCGAGCAGGAGGAACGCGTTAGAAAGGTTCTGGAACTTGTTGATCTTGATGGATTTGGCGGTAAGTTCCCCTGGCAGCTCTCGGGCGGGATGCAACAGCGGGCCAGTATTGCGCGGGCCTTGGCATTTGATGCGGATATTCTGCTGATGGACGAACCGTTCGGTGCGCTGGATGAGATTGTGCGCGACCATCTGAACGAACAGCTTCTGGCATTATGGGCGCGCACCGAGAAGACCATCGGTTTCGTAACACATTCGATCCCCGAAGCGGTGTATCTCAGCACCAAGATCGTGGTGATGAGCCCTCGGCCTGGCCGGATCACGGATGTGATCGATAGCCCTCTGCCGAAAGAGCGGCCTCTGGATATCCGTGATACGCCCGAGTTTATCGAAGTCGCCCACCGCGTGCGAGAAGGATTGCGAGCGGGTCATGGGGATGAAGTGTGATGGCGGGTAAAGGCATCAGGCGGGCATCCCGCGAAGATGTGGGGGATTGCGCGCGTATTATCGCGACCTGGGCCGCCCAGACCGATTGGATACCCGAGGAATTGCCAGAAGAAAAGCTGGCGGATCTGATCCTTGAGGCGTTTCCGAACAGGGACATCTGGATCGCAGGTGATCCGATTGATTGCTATATGTCTGTCGATCCGGTCGAACATAAGGTTGGTGCGCTGTATTGTTTGCGCACTGGGCAGGGCATCGGCAAGCAATTGCTGGATAAGGCGAAGGAGGGGCGCGACCATCTTTGGCTGACCACACATGTGCCAAATGTCGACGCGCAACGGTTTTATCGGCGCGAGGGCTTTGTTGAGACGGGAAGAGAGCCTCCGGTACCACCTGACACAGTGCCTGTCATTCGGATGGAGTGGCACGCATGAAGCAGATCATTGCAGTCCTCACCGTGATCGCCGCCATTGTCGTTGTCTGGTACGCGGCCTGTATTCCTATGAATATCAAAGGGGTTCTGACTGAACAGGAGCGCGCGGGTGCTGAAGTCCAGCCACCTTCAGCCAAGGATCGCCGGGACATGGGGGAGATCGGTCTGGCCTTGAACAACGCGTTTGCAATTCCAGCCACATGGGAGCAGGACCGCCCCCGTCTGCCTGCACCCCATCAAGTTGGGATTGAGTTGTGGGAAACCACGATTGAGAAAAAAATCACCTCGAAACGCTCTCTGATTTATCATGGCTGGGTCACGCTGAGCGCTACGATGCTGGGTTTCGCTATCGGAACCGGGTTGGGCATCCTACTGGCGGTCGGGATCGTGCACAGTCGGGTGATGGATCTGTCGGTGATGCCCTGGGCGATCGTCAGCCAGACCATTCCTATCATTGCGTTGGCTCCGATGATCATTGTTGTTCTGTATTCTGTTGGGGTTCAAGGGATCATTCCGAAGGCGATCATTTCGGCGTATCTGAGTTTCTTCCCCGTCGTCGTAGGCATGGTAAAAGGGCTGCGCAGCCCGGATGCTATGCAGTTGGATTTGCTGCGAACCTACAATGCCAGCCGTTCGCAAGGGTTTTGGAAACTGCGGCTGCCGGCCTCGATGCCCTATCTGTTTACATCGCTGAAAATTGGCGTCGCTGCGTCGCTGGTCGGGGCCATTGTTGGAGAACTGCCGACCGGGGCTGTTGCCGGGTTGGGTGCACGGCTGCTGGCCGGTAGCTACTATGGCCAGACGGTACAGATCTGGTCGGCGCTGTTTGCTGCAGCCATTCTCGCCGCCTGTCTCGTCGGGTTGCTGGGGCTGATCGAGCGGACCGTCCTGAAACGAATGGGGATGGCACAATGATACCTATTCTTGGTGCAATCGCTGTCTGGTTATTGGGCTGGTGGTTGAACAGCCGTCTGGCCAGCGGACCCTATTCTGACACACGGATGGTGCGGTTTCTTGCGCCCCTGATCTTCGGTCTGACCGTGATTGGCATCTGGGAGCTGGTGGTGCGTGGACTAGAAGTGCCCTTGGTCATTCTGCCCTCGCCATCAGTCATCTGGGACCGTTTCTGGGACAGTTTGCCGACACTTTGGGCTGACTTTGTTCAAACGATCATCAAGGGAGCACTCAGCGGCTACATCATCGGCTGCGGTTCGGCCTTTCTCATGGCAATTGCCGTGGATAGATGGGATTTCCTGCGCCTCGGGCTTCTTCCCGTCGGCAACTTCGTTGCAGCGCTGCCGATCGTGGGCACCGCACCCATTCTAGTGATGTGGTTCGGGTTCGACTGGCATTCCAAGGCGGCGGTCGTCGTAGTGATGGTGTTCTTCCCGATGCTGGTGAACACGGTGGCAGGGCTGCGCGAAGCCACAACGATGCAGCGCGATCTGATGGAGACCTATGCCGCCACCTATTGGCAGAGCTTCCTGAAACTTCGCCTCCCCGCCGCGATGCCGTTTATTTTCAACGGGCTAAAGATTTCTACCACTCTGGCGCTGATCGGCGCTATCGTGGCTGAGTTCTTTGGCTCCCCCACATTGGGCATGGGCTTTCGGATATCGACCAGCGTCGGGCAATTGTCGCTGGACATGGTGTGGGCCGAGATTGTGGTGGCCGCGCTGGCGGGGACGGCCTTCTATGGCGTAGTGGCGATGATCGAAAAGGCGGTGACCTTCTGGCATCCGTCGCAGCGAGGATAAAGGAATAACTCAACAGACCCCATAAACGGGGCAAACATAAGCAACTAGGAGATATGAAGATGAAGAAGCTACTCAGTGGGGCGGTTGCGGCCTTTAGCCTGGCAGCCAGTGCGACACTTGCTGCGGATGAGGTGACACTGCAATTGAAGTGGGTCACGCAAGCGCAGTTTGCGGGCTATTATGTGGCAAAAGATAAAGGGTTCTACGAAGAAGAGGGGCTGGACGTCACCATTCTACCCGGCGGTCCTGATATTGCGCCTACACAGGTGATCGCAGGTGGCGGAGCAGACGTTACGGTGGAATGGATGCCGGCTGCACTTGCCGCGCGCGAAAAGGGTCTGCCTCTGGTGAACATCGCGCAGCCTTTCAAGAGCTCGGGCATGATGCTGACCTGCTGGAAAGATGCGGGGATTGCCTCGCCCGAAGATCTCAAAAATCGCACGCTGGGAGTCTGGTTCTTCGGCAACGAATTCCCGTTCATGAGCTGGATGAGTCAGCTAGGAATCGGTACCGATGGCAAAAGCGACAGCGGTGTCGAAGTGCTGAAACAAGGCTTTAACGTCGACCCGCTGCTGCAGCGTCAGGCCGATTGCATCAGCACCATGACCTACAATGAGTATTGGCAGGTCATTGATGCCGGTGTCACGCCTGAAGAACTGGTAACCTTCAAATACGAAGATCAGGGCGTCGCCACGCTTGAGGATGGTCTATATGTGCTTGAAGAAAATTTGAGCGATGCGGCCTTCACCGACAAGATGGAACGGTTTGTCCGTGCCTCGATGAAGGGTTGGAAATACGCCGAAGAGAACCCGGATGAAGCCGCCGAGATCGTTCTCGAAAACGATGCGACCGGTGCCCAGACCGAAGAGCATCAAAAGCGCATGATGGGCGAGATTGCCAAGCTGACCGCAGGGTCGAACGGGGCGCTGGATCCAGCCGATTTCGATCGCACGGTTGATACCCTGCTGGCGGGTGGATCTGATCCGGTTATCACCAAAAAGCCTGAAGGGGCATGGACACATCAGATCACCGACGCTGCGCTGAACTGAACCAGCTACAGCAAAAGACGTGCCAATCAAACGCGGCCCTGACGGGGCCGCGTTCTTAGTTTTGAATGTCGAATTTGTGCCTGTACTTGCTGGCCAGAACCTTTAGTATTTCCCTGTAATTTATAGCATTTTGTCACAGCATACGGCATGAATGGTAGAAAATGCAGGGATTTGCATCAGAATTCACTCAGGCGCTCTCGCTGATCCTCGAAGGGGATGCAGAGCTGTGGGCAATTGTGTTGTTGTCGCTGCGTGTTTCGATCTTTGCTGTTCTGATTTCGGCGGTCATCGGGATGCCTATTGGGGCAGCTTTGGCCGTCGCGCGGTTTCCGGGACGGCGGGCGCTGATTATCCTTGTGAACGCTCTGATGGGGTTCCCACCAGTCGTCGTCGGTTTGCTGGTCTACCTGATGTTGTCCCGATCCGGTCCTCTGGGGGTGCTGGAACTTCTCTACACTCCTACCGCAATGGTCATAGCGCAGGTGGTGCTGGTGACGCCGATCATGGCCGCACTTACCCGGCAGGTAGTCGAGATGCTGGCCGAAGAGTATTCTGAACAGCTTCGCTCGCTCGGCGTATCGCGGTTGGCTTCGATCCCGGTGCTGTTGTGGGACGCGCGTCTGGCTCTGGTCACCGCATTACTGGCCGGGTTTGGCCGGGCAATCGCCGAGGTAGGCGCAGTGATCATCGTCGGCGGCAATATCAATCACGTGACGCGCGTGATGACGACCACGATTGCGCTTGAGACTTCGAAGGGGAACTTGGCGCTGGCGCTGGCCTTGGGTGTGATCCTGATCGGTTTGGCCGTGGCGGTAAACGCGATGGTCAGCGCGTTGACCCTGCGGACCGAGCGGGAAGGGCTGCGCCATGCGTGATGTCGTGACCGAGGCGCCGGGTATGTTAGAGGTCCAAGGGTTGCACATTGCACGCGAAGGCAAGGTGCTGCTCGATGTCCCGCATTTGTGCCTGGATGGCCCGGGTCCGACCATGATCTTAGGTCCAAACGGCGCTGGCAAAAGTCTGTTGCTGCGTTGTCTGCATGGTCTGATTCAACCCGAAAGCGGGCGTGTCTGTCAGGACGGTGTTGTGTTGAATGCAGCCCACAAAGCGCGGCAGGCGATGGTGTTTCAAAGCCCCGTGCTGCTGCGCCGCTCGGTCGCGGCCAATCTGGACTTTGTGCTAAAGCGGAAATCGATGCCCCGTGCCTTGCGCAGGCATCGTATCGAAGCTTTGCTGGCCGAAGGAGGACTGGATGGTAAAGCACGTCAATCCGCGCGTTCGCTGTCTGGTGGCGAGGCGCAAAGGTTGGCGATCCTGCGCGCGTTGGCCTTAGACCCCAAGACCTTGTTCCTGGACGAACCCACCAGCGCATTGGATCCAAGTGCTATGCAGATGATCGAACGGATGGTCTTGCGCGCCTCGGCCCGGGGTGTGCGCATCGTGATGGTGACGCATGACATCGGGCAGGCGCGGCGCCTGGCATCTGACATCGTGATGATGCAGGCAGGGCGTGTGGTGGAACACGGAAGGGCGCAGCAGGTTCTGGAAGCCCCCAAAAGCAACGAGTCGCGCCGGTATCTGGCTGGCGGTCTGGTAACCTGATGAACAGAGATGGAGACTTCGAATGATCCCTGATTTCGTTCGGGCATCAATTGTCGCGCTTGGGCTGACCGCAGGCGCAGGTTTGGCCGAAGAACCCTTTATCGTTGTGCAATCAACGACCTCGACGCAGAATTCGGGTCTGCTGGACTATATCCTGCCGGGGTTCGAGGCCGAAACCGGTATCGATGTACGGGTTGTGGCCGTCGGGACCGGTCAGGCAATCAGGAACGCAATCAACGGGGATGGCGATGTTCTTCTGGTTCATTCCAAGCCCGCCGAAGAGCAGTTTGTGGCAGACGGTTGGGGCATCGAACGGTTCGATGTCATGTACAATGATTTTGTATTGGTTGGCCCGAAATCTGATCCAGCCAAAATTGCCGGTGGCAACGACATTGTAACCGCTTTGACCGCTTTGGCCGAAGCGAAACTGCCGTTTGCCTCGCGCGGTGATGATAGCGGCACTCACAAAGCCGAGATGCGCTATTGGGAGGCGACCGGCGTTGACCCGACGGAGGCGTCGGGGACTTGGTATCGCGAGACCGGATCGGGGATGGGGGCAACGCTGAACGTGGCCAGCGGCATGGACGCGTATGCTCTGACCGACCGGGCAACCTGGTTATCCTTCGGAAACCGGGGCAATCTGGAGGTCTTGGTCGAGGGCGATCCGCGCCTGTTTAACCAATATGGTGTAATCCTCGTGAACCCTGAAAAGCACTCCGGCGTTCGCGCCGCTGCCGGGCAAAGGTTTATCGACTGGCTTATCGGCCCTGATGGACAGGCGGCGATTGCGTCTTACACGCTGGATGGTGAGCAGTTGTTTTTTCCAAACGCACAGTAAGTTCGCCTTGGGTTAGCGCAACCGCGAATAGACGACAGATCAGCCACTGGCGCCGTTGTGGTGGATCCGACCCAGATTTGCGAGATCATAGCCGCCTAGTTCATCAGCGCGTTCGGTAAAACGCTCGGATTTCAAAAACTGGGTCAGCGTCTGCATGGGGGCCTCGAAGAAGGCGCGGCGCCAGATTGCAAGGTCCAGACGCTCGGAATGGGTGGGCACGAAACTCAGCCCATACGGGCGCGCCAGTGCACCGAGGCCAAAACCAACCTCTGCCTTGCCGTCACGCAGGGCGGTGGCCAGCTCTTCTTCGGTGCGGGCGCAAACAGGCAGGGTGTTCAGATCATCACGACCCAGACCGTGGGCGTCGAGCAGTGCATCGAACAGACGCTGGCTGGCGGCGCTGTCTTGCCGCAGAATGATCCGTATGCCTTTCAGATCCTGAAACCCCGAGATGTCCGAGGTGCCAGGTGCCAGCAACAGGCCGCGCTGCCGGTTGGCAATCTGGTAGAGGATCACAGGTGCTTCGCCAATCGTGTCGCGCAGGGTCTGAGTGTTGAAGCCTTCCGGTTCGTGGATATGCAAGGCCGCCGCCTGTGCGCTGCGCTCCGCAAGACGATTCAGCCCGTCGAAAGACCCATCATAGTAAGTCGCAAGCCCAGAGCCGCTTTCCCGCAAAGCCCAGTCCAGCAGGGGATCGTGGCTACCTGCCACGATCGGCGGCAGGGGTGGTTCGACGACATCGGGGCCAGAGCGTGAGGCGTTGAGCCACGCTATGATCTCGGTTTTTGGGAACAACAGCTTGCCCATGGCGCGTACACAGGGGATTTCGCCCGAGGATGCCAGATCATAGGCCTTCCGCTCACCAATGCGCAGCAGATCCGCCAATTCGCGGGTGGTCAGGTATTGCGGCATTCAGTCGAGGCGTACAGCCGAACCGGACGTTTTGTCGGCGGCGCTGAAACCGAATTGATCCAGCGTGTAAGGAGCGGCGACAGTGATCACGACCATCGCGGCGACGGCGGTCAGAAAGGCTTTCATGTTCTCCTCCGGCTCAATCCTGCGGTGCGGTGGCGCTGCGCAGGAACGCGACCAGGTCTATCCGGTCCTGTGCTTGCGTGATCCGCTGCATCGGCATCTTTGACCCAGGAATGTAGTGGTCCGGGCCTTCGTCGAAAAGGGCATTTATGGTCTCTTCATTCCAAATGATATCAGAGTCTTGCAGCGTATCCGAGTACAAATAACCGGGCAATGTGCCCGCTTTCCGCCCGAAGATGTCGTGCAAGGTAGGACCCGCACGTCGACCCCCATCCGGCGTCAGGCTGTGACAGATCGAACATTTGCGCGCAAATTGCCGTTCTCCGTTGCCCATCTCGCTTGGGTCTTTCAGAAAGCTGGGTTCGGCAGCGGCCATCTGTTCGCGATCGCCCAGCGCTGAAACGGGCCAGCTGTACATTGCCTCATCAATGCCGCCTGCGTGAAGGTTTTGACCATCGGCAGAAAAAGCGAGCGCCCAAACCGGACCGCGCAGGGTGGCGCGGAAATCTTGTGCAATGCGCCATTCAGCCGTGTCGATGACCATTATAAAGCCCTCACCATCACCGACAGCCAACAGCTTGCGATCGGGGCTCAATGCCATGGCGAGGATCGGGCGCCGATCCAACGTAAAGTCATGTTCTTCTTCGGTGGCGAGGCTCAGGATGCGTGTCACTCCATCGACGGTGCCATAGGCGATCCAGTTGTCATGTGCGTTCAGGACCAATTCATTGATGCCAAAACCATGCTCGATCAGGCGATTTGTTTCCTGACCGCTGGCGACATCCCAGATACGCAACGCTCCGTCGACACCTGCCGAATAAAGCTGCTTTCCGTCCGGCGTAAAAACAACTGCATTCACCCCGCTGCCGATTGGCCCAAGCAGGGTCGGCTCGGACCCGTCCACCGGCCACAGGCCGATGGTGCCATCCCAGCTGGCCGTCGCGATATGAGTTTTCGACGCTGCAATGCCGATAATCTTGCCTTTGTGCTGCCCGACTACATCCCCGCCGGGCCAGCGGCGGAGGGTGAAGTCATCCCCGGCAGAATAGATTGCAGTGCCATTGAAAACGACCGAGTTCACTGCCGCTTCGTGCCCCTCCAGCCATTCCGGTGTCTGTCCGGTCCAGAGACCGACCGAATTGTCGAAACTGGCCGTTGCGATACGCCCATCCGGCGCCGAAGCGATCCCCATGATCGGCCCGCCATGGCCTTTGAGCGTGAAAAACTCGGACCAGGCGGGCAGGGGGGTCAAAACAAGCGCAAGAGCGAGCCAGCGCATCTATTCTGCAGGTGAGGCCGATGCCTTGCCAGCCTCTTTTTCTTGCACCTCTTCCAGCCACAGCGAGTGGTGCTCGCGTGCCCATTGTTCTTCGACTTCACCGGTGCCCATGGCGTCAAACGCACCCTCCATGCCCACCGAGCCAAGGTAGATATGGGCGATGATGATGGCGATGAACACGTAGGCGACCATGACATGCCAAACTTGGGCATATTGCATCTCTTCCTGCGGTGACATCTGCACTGGCAGGTTCAGACCCAACGCCTGCGGAATACCTGTCGAATTGGCGATTGAGAAGGTTTTGGCGAACATCGGCAGCTCGAACGGGAATAGCAGCGACAGGCCTGACAGGCTGATAGAGACACCCAGTAGAATGCAAGCCCAGAAGATTATCTTTTGACCCGCATTGAATTTCTTGGCTGGTGGATGGCTGTCTTTGGTGAACAAGCCCCCTCCGGCGGCCAACCATTTCAGGTCGGTCTTGTTGGGGATGTTATGGGCAATCCAGTTTATGGTGATGATTATCAGACCCAACATGAAGGCCCATGCGAGGTTGTTGTGAAGCCACTTGCACCCTTGCGCGATAGTGGCGAACCCTTCTTTGCCAAAGACCGGGATCAAGAAATCGCGGCCATAAAGGGTCAGCAGGCCTGTGATGCCGAGCACAAGGAACGACCCGGCAAAGAGCCAGTGACCGAAACGTTCGAAACTATTGAAACGAAGGACCGTGCGGCCGGTTTTTTCTCCGTCGATGCGGATTTTTCCTCGGATCAGAAAGAAAAGCACAATGATCGCAAGCATTCCGCCCAGAATGTAGGTTCCATATTCACGCAACGGGCCAGTTCGGAAGTTCAACCACCACATGCCGCCGTCTTGAATCAGCACGCTGTCCGCAGGTCCCTGGGATGAAACGGTGACGTCCGCAGATCCGTAACGCAGCGCGCGGTAGACGTCACTGTCAGAGGCAACACCATGGGTGCCGAACTGTCCCAGCAGGCCTTCAACATTGCCCTGACCGGTGTTTTCAGACCTGTAGCTGTTGTCGACCTTCTCGCCACGCTGGCGGGCCAGAATGTCCTCAAGCGTGGTCGCGCCGCCGGTTGTAGACCGGTCGGTCGAATCCGCAGGGGCGGCCCCCTCACTGGTTTGAGCGCCCGCAACTTGGGTCAGCGTTAGCGAAAGCAGGAAAGCGATGAATAAGCGCAACATCGGAACCTCAATAAAAATCCAATGCAGGATGACCCACATCTGCGGGTCATCCGTTTTGCTTTAGTAGACGGGGTCAGCCGTCTTTCTGATCGTAGGCCGTGCCCCAACCCCAAGCGCCCGAACCAAATCCGCGCGCGACGACACGCTCGCGGTAAATAGCCGAGACCACGTCGCCATCGCCGGCGAGCAGGGCCTTGGTAGAACACATCTCGGCGCAGATGGGCAATTTGCCCTCTGCGATCCGGTTGCGACCGTATTTGGCGAACTCTGCGGTCGAGTGCGTTTCCTCGGGGCCGCCAGCACAGAAGGTACATTTGTCCATCTTGCCTCGCGATCCGAAGTTGCCCGCCTGCGGGTATTGCGGCGCGCCGAAGGGGCACGCATAGAAGCAATAGCCGCAGCCAATGCACAGGTCCTTGGAGTGCAGGACGACCCCTTCTTCGTTCTGATAGAAGCAGTCGACCGGGCACACCGCCATGCAGGGCGCATCCGAACAATGCATACAGGCCACCGAGATCGAGCGTTCACCCGGATTGCCGTCATTGATCGTCACCACCCTGCGGCGGTTGATGCCCCACGGCACCTCGTGCTCGTTCTTACACGCGGTTACGCAGGCATTACACTCGATGCAGCGTTCAGCGTCGCAGAGAAACTTTGCTCTAGCCATTATCGTCCTCCTTACGCTGACCAGATTTTGCAGAGAGTCGCTTTGGTCTCTTGCATCTGGGTCACTGAATCATAGCCATAGGTCTGGGCGGTGTTGGTACTTTCACCCAGCACATAGGGGTCTGCACCGGCAGGATACTTGTGCCGCTGGTCTTCGCCCTGGAAATGGCCGCCAAAGTGGAAGGGCATGAAGGCGACACCGGCGCCGACTCTGTTAGTCAGCATCGCCATCACCTTGACCTTGCCGCCCTCAGGACCTTCGACCCAGACCTGTGATCCGTCCCGAATACCAAGGTTGTTGGCATCGCGCGGATTGATCTCGACGAACATGTCCTGCTGGAGCTCAGCCAGCCACGGGTTCGACCGCGTCTCATCGCCGCCACCCTCATACTCGACCAGACGACCAGACGTGAGGATTATCGGGTAATCCTTTGAAAAGTCGTTCTTTTGGATCGACGCATAAAGGGTAGGTAGACGATAGGCCTGACGGTCATCGTAGGTTGGATAGTCCTCCACCAGATCGCGCCGGTTTGTATAGAGCGGCTCGCGGTGCAGTGGGATCGGATCCGGGAAGGTCCATACGACCGCGCGTGCCTTTGCGTTCCCGAAGGGCGCACAGCCATGGGCAATCGCGACCCGTTGGATACCGCCGCTAAGGTCGGTTTTCCAGTTGGTCTCTGGTCCCGCAACGGCGTCGATGGCCGCACGTTCCTCAGCCGTCAGGTCACCGTCCCAGCCAAGATCCATCAGCATCTGCATCGTGAATTCCGGATAACCATCCTGGATTTCCGACCCAACGCTATAGACCCCTTCGGCCAGCAGGTTGTCACCATCCCGTTCCACGCCGAAACGGGCGCGGAAGGTCAGGCCACCTTCGGCCACCGGTTTGGACATATCATACAGGTTTGGTGTCCCCGTATGACCCATCTCAGCCGTTCCCCAGCAGGGCCAGGGCAGACCGTAATACTCGCCGTCGTTGGGGCCACCAATGGCTTGCAGCGTGGTTCTGTCGAACGTGTGCTGGTTGGCCATATGGCTTTTCAGACGTTCCGGCGACTGACCGGTATAGCCAATTGTCCAAAGGCCGCTGTTGAACTCACGCGTGATGCTTTCAACATTCGGGGTTTCGGGATCTTCCATCTCGATATTGCGGAAGAACCGATCCGCCCAGCCGAACTTGTTGGCGAACTTGGCCATGATGACCTCGTCCGGCAGGCTTTCGAACAGAGGTTCGACCACGCGGTCCCGCCACTGCAGCGATCGGTTCGAGGCCGTGACCGAGCCACGGGTTTCGAACTGCGTACAGGCGGGCAGCAGATAGACGCCATCGGTGCGGTCATGCAGCACGGCCGAGACGGTGGGATACGGGTCGATCACGACCAGCATGTCCAGCTTCTCCATCGCCGTCTTCATTTCCGTCATCCGGGTCTGCGAGTTGGGCGCGTGGCCCCACAGAACCATGGCGCGGACGTTGTTGTCCTGATCCATGTTAGCTGGGTCTTCGAGAACACCGTCGATCCAGCGGGAAACCGGGATGCCGCGCTCATTCTGCAGCGGTTTATCCTTGCCTTCCTTATCCTTGATCGTGGCGAACTGGCCTGCAAGCCACTCGGGCTCTTCACCCCAGACTCGTGCCCAGTGACCCCATGCGCCTTTGGATAAGCCATAGTAGCCGGGCAGGGTGTGGGACAGAACACCAAGGTCCGTCGCGCCTTGCACGTTGTCATGGCCGCGGAAGATGTTGGTGCCACCACCCGAGGTGCCCATGTTGCCAAGCGCAAGCTGAAGCACGCAGTAGGCGCGAGTGTTGTTGTTGCCGTTGGTGTGCTGCGTACCACCCATGCACCATACAACGGTACCGGGGCGGTTGTTCACCATGGTCCGTGCGACGCGGCGCAGCTGCGAGCCGGGCGTGCCGGTGACACGTTCGACCTCATCCGGGTTCCACTTGGCAACCTCTTCACGGATTTGGTCCATCCCCCAGACACGGGTGCGGATAAACTCTTTGTCCTCCCAGCCGTTGTCGAAGATGTGCCACAGGATACCCCAGATCAGCGCAACGTCTGTGCCGGGGCGGAAGCGGACATATTCATCCGCATGGGCCGCGGTGCGCGTAAAGCGCGGGTCGCAGACGATTAAAGGCGCATTGTTCTGCTCTTTCGCGCGCAGGATATGCAGCAGCGAGACGGGGTGCGCCTCGGCCGGGTTACCACCGATGATGAAGATGGCCCGGCTGTTGTGCATGTCGTTGTACGAATTGGTCATGGCGCCGTAGCCCCATGTATTCGCAACACCCGCGACAGTGGTCGAGTGGCAGATACGGGCCTGATGGTCCACGTTGTTCGTGCCCCAATAGGCGGCGAACTTGCGGAACAGATAGGCCTGTTCGTTATTGTGCTTCGCAGACCCCAGCCAGTACACGCTGTCCGGCCCGGATTCTTCGCGGATGCTCATCATGCCATCGCCGATCTCGTTGATCGCCTCTTCCCAGCTGATGCGCTTCCACTCGCCACCTTCCTTTTTCATCGGATATTTCAGGCGGCGCTCGCCATGGGCGTGCTCGCGGACCGAGGCCCCCTTGGCGCAGTGTGCACCCAGATTGAATGGGCTGTCCCAGCCGGGTTCTTGCCCGATCCAGACTCCGTTCTGTACCTCGGCAACGACCGTGCAGCCGACCGAGCAGTGAGTGCATACGGATTTGATATTCTCAACGGCGGTGTTTGCCGCTGTCTGGGCACTGGCGGGCGTCACGGTTCCACCCGTGGCGCTGATCGCGGCAAGGCCGCCGATCGTCAGGCCCGAGCCACGCAAGAATGCGCGGCGATCGACGGTTTTCTCGCCGACCTGGGACAGGATACTTGTCCGCTGGGGGCGTCTCGCAACCCCGTTGGTCTTTTTCCTAAGCATTTCTTTCCTCCCTTGCTGGCCATGTAACCCATGGCTGGCTTGGTACTTCGCGAAACCGACTTCAGGGCCAATCGCAACCGTCAGTCGGGTATGACTACGTCCGGGTCAGAACCGGGCGCTGTCGAGGTATGCGCGCGTGTGCGCGGTGTCCTGCATCCGGGTTTCGTCCGTCGGCAGTTCGGCTGCTTCGGCTTTCCCAGACAGGCTGGCGGCGGCTACAGCAGCGGGCGCTGCGGTACCGGCCAGTTTCAGGAAGTCGCGGCGGGTTGCGCCTTCTTCCTTGGTCTTGCTCATGGGCTCCTCCTGTCCCAATTGCGGTTTGGTGCCTAAAGGCACCGGCGAATGGCGGGCTAGGCCGCCGTCATTCGAAAGGCTTCACGTTCGATCTCCATGAACACCCGACCAGCCGTGCCGACCGAGGCGTAGAGAACCGAGTTCTCGGCACCTTCCAAATCCGAATAGAAATGCGCGGCCCAGGGCCCGATATGTTTGCTCCAGAACGCCTTTTGATCTTCCAGCGTGGCGGGCGCGCCGAACCGACCGACGATCATGCCCGCCATCATTTCCATTAGCGAGGCGATGTTGTCTTCGGGTTCATAAACATTCTTCGCCCGGGTGATGCCCCGCGCGGCCATGTCATTGCGCAGCTGCGCCAGGGGTTTTTCGTTCAGAAATCCCGTCAGGTAGAAAGAGGCATAAGGCAGCAGTTCGCCTCGGCCCAATCCGATGAACAGTGCGTTGAATTCGCGCTCTGCGGCGGCAGGCTTGGTCACCTTGGCCACCCGTGCCATTGCCTGAATGGCCTGACCTAGAACCGAGTCATCACCGCTTAGCCCGGCCATCTGATCCAAAAGCAACTGATCGGGTGGACCGGCCAATAGCAGGCCAAGAAAATTATAGAAATCCGCACGCAGACGATCCTCAGTCGAGATATCCAATGTTTGCGCGTTGTCTGCGGTCATAGAGTTATCCTTCGAATTCGAATTTCATACGGCGTGGAGCAGGGGGGAGTTCGATTTCCTCTGGCTCTTCCATTTCAACCATCTGTGGGGCTTCCGGTTCTGGTTCGACGGCGTTGATCGGTTCTTCACCTGACTCGATCGCCTCGGGCATGTCAGCTTCTGTTTCTGCTTCGGACACTTCTGCCTCGGTAGCGAGCGCTTCGACATGCGCCAACATACCCTTGCCAACCTGATACGCGGTCTGGATGTTCTCAATCACGCAGGCCGCATCGGTATAATCCTCGCCGTAATCGACCAGCCCGTCGACATTGGCCAGAACAGGATTCAACCGCCATAGGCGCCGCAAGGCGCGGCGGCGCAAACGGTTAGGTACAGCTTTGGCCATGAAGCCCGAGACATCATCGCCGGCTTCCAGCGTGTCGGGATCGGGCAGATCAAACTCGGCCAGAATTTCGGCGTCGCTTTTTTCCTCCAACTCAGCTTGCCGCGTTGTGATAATCTGTTCCTCTGCGGCCAAAGCTTCTGCTTCGGTCTCGGCCTGAACGGCGGCCTTGCGGCGGGACCAGAAATCGCGGGCCTGGGTCATTGCAGCACCCGACGCGGAGCCCGGTAGACATCTGAATCCTGCCGGATTCGTGCATCGCCCTTGCCGTCTTCCACCAGATCGGTGCGTTTCTTGTCCCGTTTACGTTTTATGAACACCTCGTCCTGATGATGCTGCAGGGTGAAATCGCGGAGCCATGCAATCAACCCTTCGGTCATCGGAATCTTCTCAACGATCTCTTCGCCGGTATCCGCATAATCCTGACCCTCGAACGGTGAGGCGGTGATCAATACGGCATTCAGGGGTGTTTCGCCTTTCAGCTCATCCCGCAAAACCAGGTACAGCGAAGGTTGACCGTCCGACAGGTTGACCATGTAGGCTTCGGTTTCATCGGCCCACAGGGTGAGGGGCAGGGTGGCTGCATGGTATTCGATGGCCTCACCTTCACGTCGCAACTCTTGCCAGTCGGCAGGCTTTGCACCTGGCAAAACAGCGACCGCGCGCCAGTTCCAACGCGCCCAGCGTGTCACCCCGGGTGTTCTGCGCACGACGACGCCAATTGTCATTTCAGTCCGGCTTGCGGCCTTGGCCACTGGCTCCTCCCCGGAAGGCTCTCCCCTGCCTTCCATTGATGTACTATGTTACATAAATTGGCGACCTGCCAAGTCTAGTTTCGCCTAATATGAGACATTCACTTAGAGTTTATTTCCAACTTCAGGTTTTGATGGCGATTTGTGATGAAAAATAATGCACATATCGGGATTTTCTCTGATGCTTCGCATTGCCTCGGCGCGGATTGGGTCTAAGCTGCTGATGGGGCAGAACGCAGCGTCGGGAGGGGAAATGGCCAGCAAGCTCATATTGTGTGATTGCGAGGGGACGCAGTCCCTGAACGCAGATGGTATTTCTGCAGCCTGCGATACGGAGTGCTCGAAGGTGCATACCGCCCTTTGTACGCGCCAGATTCAAACTGCCGCCGAGTTGATGACGGGCGATGAGCAGGTGGTGTTTGCCTGCGCTCAGGAAAGTGCAGTTTTTAGCGAGCTTGCCGAGGAACTGGGTGTTGAAGCGCCCGGATTTGTCGATCTGCGCGACCGAGCTGGCTGGTCCGAACAGGGGACCAATGCAACCCCCAAAATGGCTGCGCTCGCGGCTGAGGCATTACTGCCGCAGCCAGTGACCCCAAGTTTCGATGTCATCAGTGAAGGTACCTGCTGTATTGTGGGGCCCGGAGAGGTTGTCTTTCCGTTGGCCGAACAGCTGTCCGCTGTGTTGGCCGTGACTGTGCTTTTGGTTGACGATGCAGAACTGCTAAGCCGCAACTATGACGTTGCGCGCGCACGAATACGCAGACTGACCGGCGCGCTGGGTGGATTTGTTTGGCATCTGGATGAAGTGCAGCAACTGGATCCCGGCGGACGCGGAGAATTTGGTTGGAGCGCACCCCGTGACGGTGCAACGTCGCGTTGCGACATTGTTGTTGATCTGACCGGAGCAACACCTTTGGTTAATGCCCCCGAAAAGCGCGAGGGGTACTTGCGCGCTGATCCCAGAGATGCGGTGGCCGTCGCGCGTCTTGCTTTTGAAGCGGTGCAACTGGTCGGGACCTTTGAAAAACCGCTCTATGTCCGATTGGATGAGACGCTTTGCGCCCATTCGCGAGCGGAACAAACGGGGTGTTCAAACTGTCTGGACGTCTGCCCGACCGGTGCGATCACACCGGCTGGCGATCATGTAGCCATTGATCCGATGATTTGCGCCGGGTGCGGTGAGTGTTCGGCGTTGTGCCCGTCGACTGCCATCACATATGAAGATCCTCCGGTCTCGGCGGTATTGTCGCGGATGCACATACTGGCCCGGACCTTCCGGCGCGCGGGCGGCGTTGCACCGCGACTGCTGGTGCACGACGCCCATGGGGCGCAGATGATCCGGATGGCGGCCCGGTTTGGACGAGGACTGCCAGCGGATGTCATTCCGCTGGAGCTGAACGTGGTTTCGGGCTTTGGACATGCCGAGATGCTCGCAGCGCTGGCGCATGGCTTTGCGCGCGCCGATATCCTGATTAGCCCTAAGACCGAACGGGACGCGCTTGATCGTGAATTAGAGCTGGCTCGGGCTATCGCAGTGCAAGACGCACTGAGTCTGATCGATGAAACCGACCCGGATGCGCTGGCAGATCTGCTTTATGCGCAAGATGTTCCGCAGCCATTGATTGATCCGGTGCTTCCACTGGGTAATCGTCGTCAAATAGCGCGTCTGGCGGGGCAAGCTTTGAACCCGGAGGTCGAGGTGCCGCTGGCCTTGCCCGAGGGCGCGCCTTATGGCGCGATTGCAGTGAATACCGACACCTGTACATTGTGCCTGAGTTGCGTGTCCCTTTGCCCATCGGGGGCGCTGATCGATAACCCGGACAAGCCGCAGTTGAATTTCCAGCAGGACGCCTGCCTGCAATGCGGGATTTGCCGAACGATCTGCCCAGAACAGGCGATCACACTAGTGCCCCAGCTTGATCTGAGCGACCAAGCGCTGTCACAACAGGTGCTGAATGAAGAGGAACCCTTTGAATGCGTCGAATGCGGCGCAGCGTTTGGCGTTAAATCAACGGTTGAGCGGATCATGGAAAAGTTGTCGGGCACACATCCGATGTTCGCGACCTCGGATCAGGCGCGGATGATCCAGATGTGCGACAATTGCCGGGTGAACGCCCAGTTCCATAGCGCTGACAATCCATTTCAATCCGCCCCCAGACCACGGGTTGTCACAACGGATGATTACCTTTCAAAGCGCAAGGATCACTGAAGTTGCAGTGGCGCGCCCAGATCGGCGGCGCGCATGGCGGTCACGAAAGCCAGAATTGCTTCGAGGTCATCCAGGCTCATCTCGACCGGATGGATCGGCGAGGGGCGCTCGGGCGGGAAAGGTTCGGTGACGCCCTCGATCTGCGTGAAAGCTGGGTGTGGGTTCAGGGCAAAGAACGCCTGAAACCGTTCCGACCAGTCGGGCATTGCGCGCAGCACTGCGAAAGACGGGGTCGAACCCAGCCCGTTCATCCGATTCTTTGGGCCGATTACGTGGCACCGGCCACAATGGGTCATCGACAGATCTTCGCCAAGCAGCGCGTTTCCGTCGACCACGACCTCTTTGGTAACAGTGGCAGTTTCGAAACTTGCGCTAAAGGGCGTGCCCTCGTCGGGGATGAAGTTTTCAACCGTCCGTCTGCCAATGTCGGAAAGTAGCCATTCACGAAACCTTACCTGCTTGGCGCTGTCGTCGATTCTTAGATGATAGACCACCCCGTCACGGGCAAAGACCGGATCGCCGGGCGAACTTGGGGCCAGTGACATGACGCCGCTTTCATCCGCAACAACACGTATTCCGGTCTTGAGAGAAAAGCGCGGAAGAATATGTTGCAAAAGACCTGAGTTTGTCACCTCATCCGGGGCGGCAAGGCCCAATGCCTCTTGCGACCAAGAGGGGGTGGCGGTGAGCGTCAGGCTCAGGCACAACAGGACAAAGCGCATGGTTAAGCCTAACGGTGGCTGACCCGATGCGTCAAATGTACAAAATGAGACGGAGACACATGCAATGAGCGGCGACTATATTCTGTCGATACGCAAGGCGCCCAGCGCGGGGCGGATCAAGGGGAAGACGGCATGAGCATCCGTGATGCAGTTCTAGCAAACTTGAAGAAGATTACCGATCCGGTTTCTGGTCAGGATATTGTGAGCGCGGGTATCGTGCGTGCATTGAATGTTGAAGGCGATACCGTTCGGTTTGTGCTGGAGATCGATCCCAAACAGGCCGAGAAGATGGAGCCCGTACGAGCCACAGCCGAACAGGCGGCGCAGATGGTTGATGGTGTTTCCAAGGTCTCGGCAATGTTGACCGCGCATTCGGACAAAGCGCCGCCTGATTTGAAGCCCAAGCCCAAGCCCTCACAAACCGGACCGCAGGCCGTTCCCGGTGTGGACCGGATCATCGCGGTTGCGTCGGGCAAGGGTGGCGTGGGCAAGTCCACCGTGTCGGCCAACCTTGCCTGCGCGCTGGCAGCTGAAGGCCGTCGCGTAGGCCTGTTGGACGCAGACGTATATGGCCCTTCACAACCCCGGATGCTGGGCGTGTCGGGGCGACCGGCCAGCCCAGATGGCAAGACGATCCTACCGCTGCGCAATCACGGTGTCACCATGATGTCGATGGGGTTAATGACCAACGAAGGGCAGGCGGTTGTCTGGCGTGGCCCCATGCTGATGGGCGCCTTGCAGCAGATGATGAGTCAGGTGCAATGGGGCGCATTGGATGTGTTGATCGTTGATCTGCCCCCCGGAACCGGCGATGTGCAACTGACGCTGAGCCAAAAGTTTCAGGTGGATGGAGCCATTGTCGTCTCAACCCCACAGGATGTTGCTTTGATCGACGCCCGCAAGGGGATCGATATGTTCAACCAGCTCAAGACGCCCATTGTTGGGATGATCGAAAATATGTCGACGCATATTTGCTCGAATTGCGGACACGAAGAACATGTCTTTGGCCATGGCGGTGTTGCCTCAGAAGCCGAGGCGCTGGGCGTGCCATTGCTAGGGGAAATTCCGCTGCATCTGGATATCCGAGTTGCCGCCGACGGGGGTGCCCCCATCGTTGTCAGCAAACCTGACAGCCCGCAAGCCGAAGCCTTCCGCAAGATCGCCCGCGACATGATTGCCAAGGGCAACGCGTGACCCAGCCGGTCTTTCCCCCATTGCTCAAAGGGCAACCTGCCAAGGCTGGCGAAGACCCGTTCGAGCGTGCCCAGGCGATGGCAGCGCTGGGCTGTGACGCGGGAACTGTGGTCCACAATATTCAGGCGGATCGTCTGCGCGTTGCGATTGTATTCGCGCCCGAGGTTCCGTTGCAGGATGCTATGGCGATGCTGCCGCTTTGTGTTGTTGGGTTCCAGAATGCGCTGGGCGCGCTGGCCCCGCCCGAGGTCGCGGTGCACTTTGGTTGGGATGGGCTGATCTGTGTAAACGGTGCAAAATGTGGGACAATAAAAGTCTCAGCCTCGTCTGCCGAGGTGGATGAGGTTCCCGATTGGCTGATCGTTGGTTGGGAACTGGCCTTGCTTCAAACCAGCGATGCACCGGGGGAAACACCGGATGTTACCTCGCTCTATGATGAAGGATGCGCCGAGGTTTCTGCGACGCAGTTGGTCGAGAGCTGGTCGCGTCACATGTTGACCTGGTTGAACCGCTGGAACGAGGACGGTAACGCGCCGCTTCACGCTGAGTGGATGGGGCTGCTGCGCGGTGTCGGAGAACCTATTGGAGAAGGGGGTGTCTTTCTGGGCACCGATGAGCGCTTCGGTATGCTGATCCGCGACGGCGCGGACACACATATACGCCCGCTGACAGAATTATTGGAGACCGCCAGATGAAACTCGCCCGTGCTATCCATTTTGATGAAAGCGATATGAACGTGTTTCATTCACCCGCAAGAACCGGTGAATGGTGCATCTCGGGCGGATTCGAGTTTTCGAACTGGAGTGAGGCTGATCTGGAAGGTAAGGCGCGTCAGGCCTTTGCCAATGGATGGCTGGGGCTTGAAACCTTCGGGCGCGTTACATTTGTTGCCGTTACGCGGGTCGAGCAGGCCGAGATTAACCAGATCACGCAATATCTGGCCGAGCATTTCGTGCAATTCTACGGCGCGCCTTCGGTTGAAGCCGCGTTAGAAGTGGCGCAGGCCGAAATCTCGCATATGTCCGAGCTGTGCGAAGATCATGCCCCGAACACATTGCTGACCGTCGCCCGAGAGCTGACGGGTGCAGGCGTGCACGAGGCATTCCGCGTGATCGCCCCGCAAGAGGCGCAACTTGAAGCGTTGGCCGTCCACGGCTCGCTGGACGATTAGATCAGATCGGCGAAGCCGCCGAATTGTCCGCGCTTGAAGATCAGCCCCTGACCTGGGCGATGCATGACCTGTTCAACATGACCAACAAGGATCAGGTGGTCACCTGCCTCATGACGGGCCGAAAGACGGCAATCGAAGCGGGCGAGGCATTCCGCAAGTCGGGGACGCCCGGCGTCATCCTCCTGCCAATCCGCATGGGAAAAATCGAACCCGTTTCGCGCGAATTGCAATGCTTGGTCGTGCTGGTCCTGCGCCATTACGTGGATCGCGTAATATTCGCAGTTGTGGAACGCGTCGTACCGGTTCGAATCCCGATCAAGACACCACAGGACCAGCGGCGGGTCCAGCGATACAGACGCAAATGAGTTCACCGTGATTGCTGCAGGGCCCTCGGAGGTATTTGTGGTCACAACGGTGACGCCGGTGCCGAAACAGCTCAGGGCCTCGCGAAAGGCGAGGCTTTGCTCGGGGCTGGGAATGAAGGTCTTTTCAGTCATCGCGCGCTCGTACATGGGCCTGTCTCAGGTGCCACGCGACGCCAGAATTGTCTACGGAAAGCTGCGGTGGTGGTAGCAATTTCTGGTCAGTTCAGGTCTTCAAGCAACCGTCCGTGTTTGCGAGTCTCGGTGATGACGTCGCCAAAGGTCACCAAATTACGGGCCGTAAGCATTGGTAGCATCCGAACCAGCACTTCGGCGGTCGCGACGGCATCACCCAAGGCCGTGTGACGCAGGGCTTCGGGAATTGTTATGCCAAGCCGTTCGCAGACAGCGTCCAGCGTATGCGTTTCGCTTGCCCCGAACAGCACCGCCGACAGCAGGACCGTATCCAGAATGGGGTGGCTCCATTCCACCCCCATACGCTCGGCATGGCGGCGCAGGAAAGCCATGTCGAATGGTGCATTGTGGGCAACAATGACGGCATCCCGGGCAAATTGGTGAAAGCTGCGACCGGCCTCGGCAATATCAGGCGCACCCTGAACCATCCGGTCGCTGACCTTATGCACTTTGGTTGAAGCTGGGGGGATCGGGATGCCGGGGTCGACCAGGGTATCAAGCCGTTCGCCTTCGACGATTTTACCCTTTACGACGCGCACAGCACCGATCTGTACGATCTCATCCTTATGCGGGAGCAGCCCCGTGGTTTCGGTGTCAAAGACTACGAAGCAGAGGTCCAACAGGGGTCTATCTTCAAACGCGTCGTCACCGGGTGTGTCGAGAAGTTCGAAATCGTAAACCAGCGGGCGGGCCGCGTCGGGATCGATTTGCGCGGCACTGTCATCGAAGACCAGCATGTAACCGGGGGCATCGCCCAATGGTTTCATACGGGCTGAATACGATTGCCGCCCATCGACACTGGTCAGTGTGCAATGGACGTCTTTCCCGGTTTTTATCAGTTTCGCATAGGAATCCGTCAGACCGGTTGCTTCGAGGTAGTCAAACAGCGAGGCGTTTAGCCGGGGATGTGCGATCTGTGCCAAAACCTCAGCCGCCTGCGCGTCATATAGAACGATCTGATGCTTCGGTCCGGCTAAAAGCATTGCAACCGGAATCTCGGTCAGCAGCGCCGTTAGACGTTGTTTTTCCGAGGCCAGATGGGCCGTTTCCGCGGCCACGGCCTCAGCCGTGGTCATGGCGTTGGCAGCCAGTTGTTCGGCCAGTCCAGCGGCGGCTGGGGCCAGATCGCCCAAATAACGCGCCGCCTGAAGGTCCAAATCCGTGCTGACCCCGGCGTGTGCGCGCGCCCGGAGTTGGGCCGAGAGCCGCTCGATCGGTTTTGCAACGTTGTCATCAAAAAGAAGCCAGACTCCGGCAACTAGCGCCAACATTCCAAAAGCGATCAGTATCTCTGCGAAGATGAACGCATCCATAAGAGCAGGATCACTTGCCCTCTGATAACCGACCCACAAAGCCAGGGTGCTGATGATCAGCCCTCCTGCCGCAAGTAATAGGAAGAACAGGAACACCCTCAGGCGCAGGCTCAGATGGTTCAACATGGTCAGACCCCGCAGGTTGCCTCGATTACCGGATCTTCAGCGTCGATCTTGATCCAGCTGGCGTTCAGCAAACGTCCGTCATCGGCGAATTCGGCCCCGTCTGCCAGGTTGGCGCGGCTGTTTTCGGCGCAGTTTACAGCGACCGGCATCTTCGAGACCGGTGCCCAGCGACCAAAAAAGTAAAGATCAACCAGACGCTCGTCCGGCAAATTGGCATTGGTGCGTACCGATGTGGCGTCGATCGCAGCAAAGCGGTCGACAAAGGGCACGGCATACGTCCGGTGCTGAAGCCAGGCGCACTGTCAACGGGGCCTCGTCGTTCAGCAACCAGCCCGCCACTTTCATCTG